>DRNA01000394.1 GCA_011322365.1 Aeromonadales bacterium
CTGCTGCCCTTGAAGCACCTACAGCAGCACCAAGTTTATCAGCAATTTCATCCAGCATTTTAAAGTTATCACCATTTTGCATACCGCGACCACCAGAAATAATAATTTTGGCTGCGGTTAATTCAGGACGTTCTGACTGAGTTAATTCCTGCCCAACAAAGGTGGTTTTATCAAAGTTGGCAACACAATCGATATTTTCGATTTCAGCATTACCTGCTTCGTCAGCTGCATCAAATGCTGTTCCCCGAACAGTAATCACTTTTTTGCTATCCCGGCTCTTTACCGTAGCAATGGCATTCCCGGCATAAATTGGTCTCTTAAAAGTATTGGCATCAACCACTTCAATAATATCCGAAATTTGAGCGACCCCTAACTTTGCAGCTACCCGAGGCATAAAATTTTTGCCGAAGGTAGTTGCCGAAACCAGAAAATAATCATAATTATCCGCAATTGATAATACCTGTTGAGAAATCTGTTCTGCTGTCGGATGTTGACAATTCTCAGATTCTGCCAGTAGCACTTTAGCAACACCACTTACTTTTGCGGCTTCATTAGCCGCAGAGAGACAGTTCTGCCCCATCACCAGAACATGGATGTCCTCATTCAACTTTGAAGCTGCAGAGACGGTATTTAAAGTGGCGGCCTGCAATGAACTATTATCATGCTCTGCTATTACTAAAATCGTCATTATATCACCTTCGCTTCATTTTTAAGTTTATCCACCAGTTCAGCCACTGTTTCTACTTTAATACCAGCCTCTCTGGTCGGGGGCGGCTCAACACTTAAAATATCCAGGTGCGGTGAGACATCTACACCAGTTTCCGAAACAGGTCGAATATCTAATGGTTTTCTTTTGGCTTTCATTATATTGGGTAGCGAAGCAAAACGGGGCTCATTTAATCTCAGGTCAGTGGTAATCACAGCGGGTAAAGTCACTTTTAAAGTTTCCAGGCCTCCATCAATTTCCCTGACAACAGTGGCGCATCCTTCTTCCACATTCAATTCAGAGGCAAAAGTAGCCTGAGGCCAATCCAGCAGAGCAGCCAACATCTGCCCAGTCTGATTGTTATCGGAATCGATAGATTGTTTGCCCAGTATGACCAGTTGAGGCTGTTCTTCATCAACAATATTTTTAAGGATTTGCGCCACAGCAAGCGATTCAATATTCTTATCACTTTCAATCAAAATAGCTCGGTCGGCACCCAAAGCTAAAGTAGTTCGAAGTGTCTCCTGAGCTTTGGCAGGTCCAATAGAAACCGCAACAATTTCACTGGCCACGCCTTTTTCTTTTAATCTGACCGCTTCTTCAATCGCAATTTCACAAAAAGGGTTCATCGACATCTTCACATTGGCATCATCAACACCCGTATGATCTGCCTTGACACGTACCTTCACCTCGGCATCAATAACACGTTTTACTGCAACCAGAATTTTCATGTAATCTCTGTAACCTCACTAATCTGTATGTCGAATTACCAGCCGAGGATCATGCACTTTCATCCCTTTAAAATCAACTGGAAAGTGACTGAATTTACAAATAACCTCAGGCTTCTACCCACAAAATGGCATCTATTGATCAAATCCCTGATCCTGGAAACTACAGAGACACTGAATTATACCCATAATCATTGAAGCCAGAGATATTCAACAGGATTCATCATTTCAAACATAGGACAGGGACAGTTATCCAAAGCTGATATTGTCAGGATTAGATATTTTAAATCCTCCATTGTGTCACTGAAAAAGGGGGGGCAATAACAGCTTAGATCGATGGATGTTGCCTTAACAACGTTTACGTAAGCGTTAAAGATTTATAAAGAAATATAGCAGTCATTTATTGTTGCGATGCAACAATGCTAATATAATAGTTTTTTTTTCAAGTTTAATTGTATTAGTCTGAATTGTTAATGATAACATTGGCATGTGTTTACAACATTACACACTTGTGACGTTATTTCTTTATGAAACAGTAGGTTATGATAATTCACATACATTAATTATCACCAGTTCCACACTTATTTTTAAATGAAAAAAAATAATCAATACGAATAACCTGATAAATATTTAGCTCATCAAAGTTTAACTGATCCGGTCTGTTGACAGCTTTACGTTAACTTGTTATCCGTAAACTGCTACACAACAATCTAAAAGGTAATATAATGAGAAAAACAGTCCTATCGACGGCCGTGTTAGCGGCTCTTTTAACACCTCTCGGTGCAGTTTATGCGGCAGAAAATGATGCCAGCCAAAAAGCAGATGAAGAGGAAACAATTCTTGTAGTTGGTTCACGTAGCCAGAAAACAAGATCACTCGCAGATTCACCGGTACCGGTTGATCTTATCAGTGGTTCTGAACTTACCGATATGGGTAACACTTCAGATTTAACTGATAACCTGAAAGCCCTGGTACCCAGTTATACTGCAACGCCTGCAACCGGAGATGGTAGTGCATTTGTCCGACCTACTTCACTTCGTGGAACAGCACCGGATCAAACATTAATACTGGTTAATGGCAAACGAAGACATCGTTCTGCTCTGGTTCAGTTTTTTGCACCTGCTGCCGGTAATGGTGCCCAGGGTGTGGATATCGGCATGATACCTTCCATTGCAGTAAAACGCGTAGAAGTGCTTCGTGACGGCGCGGCTTCTCAGTATGGTTCTGATGCCATTGCCGGAGTAATTAACTTTGTTATGAAAGATGCTTCTGATGGTGGGGAAGCTCAGGTTCAGTATGGCCAATTTTACGAAGGTGAAAGTAGTACCAAGCTTGCTGTAAACAAGGGTATTGCACTTAGTGAAAAAGGTTTTGCTAATTTCAGTCTGGAATATACAGACAATGAAGCATTATCTCGTGGTCTGATCCGCCCGGATGCTCAGGCTTTACTTGATGCTGGTGTCCAGGGTGTTGGTGCTGATTCTCCTTTTGGTGATGCCCCTTTCACACAAACCTGGGGTCGGCCTGAAACCAGTGGTCTGAGATTGTACCTTAACTCTGGAATGGAATTTGGTGATGGAAAGAATTTTTATGCCCGTGTTGGCTATGCCAATACTGATGGCCGCTATCGTTTTTTCTATCGGAATCCCAACCACTCAACTATCGCGACACTGGTAGGATTAGGTTACACCGGCAATCTGACACAGGTTGGATACACTCCCTATCTGGATGGTTCACAAACTGATCTCAGTATAAGTACCGGAGTTGATGGTGAATTTTCAAATGGTACCTATTTTGATTTTAGTTTCGGATATGGTTCAAACAAACTGGATTATTTCCTGAATAATACCACTAATCCGTCACTTGGACTAAATGCTGATTTAACTATCCCGCAACGAGATTTTGATGTAGGTGGATATAAACAGGAAGAAACTATCATCAATGCAGATTTTTCCAAGCTTATGACTGACACCATCAACCTGGCCTATGGTGCTGAATACCATAAAGAGTCTTATACTGCCATCGCAGGTGAGCCTAACTCTTATCTTGGTTCAGGATCGAATGGTTTCGGAGGTATCAAACCTCAGGATGCTGGGAAATTCTCCAGAGATAACTATGCGGTTTATGCTGATGTTGAACAAGATATCTCAAAAGATTTTATGATTCAGTATGCAGCAAGATACGAAGACTTTTCTGATTTTGGTGGCACACTCAATGGAAAGATCGCGGCAAGATATAGTGTCAATGATTCGACCAATATCCGCGGCGCAGTTTCGACTGGTTTCCACGCACCTACTCCAGGACAGGCAAATGTTAGAACTACTATTACTACCTTTGATGGCGTAACAGGTCTACAAGTTGAAGAAGGGCTTGTGCCTTCAACTGATCCAAGAGTTGCCGCAGTAGGTGGTAAAGAACTCAGAGAAGAAACCTCAACCAATATCAGCCTTGGTTTTACTTCAGAAGTTTCTGATAAAACAACCCTGACAGTTGATTTTTATCAGATCAAGGTAGACCACCGTATTTACCGAACCGGTGATATTGCGGTCCCTAATACAACTAATACTATTTCATTCTATACCAATGCGTTAAATATACGTCATCGAGGTGTTGATGTGGTATTAACGTCTGATCTGGAATGGAACGATGAAGTTGCGACTGATGTTTCTTTTGCCTATAGCTATAACAAAGTAGATGTACTATCTCAGGATCAGGTCAATGGAGTTAATCCAGTAAATGATGGCTTGGTTGAAGATATCGAAAATAACTACCCCAATCATCGTTTTGTATTGACAACCAATACACCTTTCACTGATCAGTGGAACTTCATGGCCAGAGTAAACTTTTATGGTGAGTCCTGGGATGAACGAGGTAGACTCTATGACCCGGTTTCACCGAGTGCATTGATCGATCACGTAGTATTTGTTGATCTGGAACTCAGCTATCAAGCTACCGAAAACCTGAAAATTAAATTAGGTGGTAGTAATGTATTTGATTCGTTCCCGGATAAAATTGGTCCTCCAAATGCAAACCGTCTAAGTGTTGGCCTGCAGTATCCTCGTAGAA
>DRNA01000395.1 GCA_011322365.1 Aeromonadales bacterium
ATAAAAATATCCTGACCAAACAATGGCATTTCCTGTTTTTTATGTTTAATGTTAAATGCAATCAGATCACTCAGTGAATGTACTTTAAGCTCCGGTTTATTTTTTAAGTAATTATTGATGTCGGTTTTAAATTCCATTAATAAAACCTGGTATTCATCATCGTCCCATTTCCCTACCGTTTCAATATTAGCCTTATCAACAATAATGGCACCCTGATCCTTTAATCGTTTAATCTGCTGTTCAAATAACTCATCAACACCGTTATCATAACCCATCAGGTTTCTGACAATACCAATCCGTTTTCCTTTAAGTCCATTTTTCTTGAGATACTGATGGAAATTTGTTGGCAGTTTTTTAGAGGCTGGATCATGTTTATCATAACCGGCCATCACTTCTAATAGCATCACGGCATCTGTCACCGTGCGCGCCATCGGTCCGGCTGTATCCTGACTATGTGCCAGCGGTATAATCCCTGACCGGCTCACCAGACCCAGTGAAGGTTTAATACCCACAATGCCATTTACCGCCGAGGGACAGGTAACTGAGCCATCTGTTTCGGTACCAATAGCCAACAAAGTTAAATTAGCAGCCGTAGCAATACCGGAACCGGAGCTGGAGCCGCAGGGACTTTTACTCAGATTATAGGGATTTCGGCTTTGGCCATAAAGCCCTGTCCAGCCACTTCTTGATTTTTCAGATCGAAAATTGGCCCATTCACTCAGATTGGCCTTCCCTAAAATAATCGCGCCAGACTGGCGTAATTTCTGTATCAGAAAAGCATCCTTATCCGGAAAATTATTTTTCAATGCCAAAGAACCGGCTGTATTGGCCATGCCATCAGCAGTAGCAATATTATCTTTAATTAACACCGGGACACCATGCAAAGGGCCACGCACATGACCGCTTTTTCTTTCCCTGTCCAATCGCTCGGCATCTTTAAGGGCATGATTATTTACCTGACCGACGGATTTAAGTTTCTTGTCATATTGTTTAATTTTATCAAGGTAATATTGAGTCAACTCAACAGAAGTCAGTTTACCCTCAGACATTAACATTTGAGCTTTGTCCAGTGTCATTTCATCTAGAGAATCTGCTGATAGATTTGTAGCCAGGATAGTAATTAGAGCAAATAGTATTTTCATGTGGTTCTCCCGCATTAAAAGGGTCTTGATCAATGACAGAGCATCTTTTCAGAGTTATTCTGCTGTCACTTAAAGATTAAACACCCGTTTTGCATTTCCACTTAAAAAGAGCGCCTGAGTTTCAGGTTCTAAAGCCATAGCTTCAAAATCTTCAAGCGCATACTTCGGTGTTATCATCGGGTAATTCGATCCAAATAATACTTTCTTTTTTCCATTAGTTTTCAGATATCTGATTATTTCTGGTGGATATCTTTTAATGGTATAAGCAGAGGTATCAATATAGAAATTACGGTGTTTGGTAGCAACTGCAATCGCTTCCTCTGTCCAGGGATAGCCGATATGCCCACCCACAATCACCAGATCAGGAAAATCTATTGCCACGCGATCAATATAAATGGGACGACCGACTTCTGACGACATAAGTGGGCCTGTATGCCCGATCTGCGTACAAAACGGTATGCCTAATTCACAGCAGGTTGCATAAATCGGATAAAATAAGCGATCAGTGGGAGGAAGTTCCCACAGCCAGGGAAGCACTCTGATAGCCTTGAAGCCCAGCTCATTTACACAGCGTTTAATTTCTGCAATTGCCTGCATAGGCCTGGAAATATCAACGGAACCAACACCCACAAGCCGATCTGGAAATTGGTTAACAAAGCCAAACACTTCATCATTAGAAATCATTATATTTCGAGGTGCAACCCAGGCAGAAATAAGCGCTTTGGAAACAT
>DRNA01000396.1 GCA_011322365.1 Aeromonadales bacterium
AGCTAACTGAAGAAATTATGCGTCGCTATGGTCTTTCCTTTGAAGAAGCTGGCATGGCAAAAAAGCAGGGTGGTCTTCCCGATGATTATGAACCTGAAGTATTAGAACCCTTTAAGGAATCCATACTGCAACAGGTCAGTCGTGCACTGCAGTTTTTTTATTCATCATCACAGTTTGGAGATGTTGATCATGTGGTATTGGCCGGCGGTTGTGCTGCTATTGAAGGGCTGGATGAACTGATTGAAGAAAGACTAGGTCATGGGGTGACTATCGCCAATCCGTTTGCCGATATGTCTCTGTCTCCTAAAGTAAATGCGCAGGCTCTCAGTAATGATGCGCCTTCTCTTATGATTGCATGTGGCCTGGCCCTGAGGAGTTTCGACTAATGGCAAGGATTAATCTATTACCCTGGCGTGCCGAACTCAGGAAAGAGAAGCAGAAAGAATTTTTATCTTTTATTGCTTTTGCGGCTATTTTTGGTCTGTTAGTGATGTATCTTTTCCATATGTATATGGAATCTCAGATTTCAACACAGCTGGAAAGAAACAAATATATTAAAGACCAGACCGTAATTGTTGAAAAGAAAATTAAAGAAATTGCGATTCTGGATGAAAAACGTGAACAGTTGAAAACTCGTATGGAATTAATTCAACGTTTACAGCATTCGCGACCGGAAGTTGTACATTTATTTGATGAAATTCCTAAAGTTGTTCCTGAAGGGTTGCATTTAACCTCCATAAAAAGGAATGGTAATTTACTCACCATTACAGGAAAAGCTGAAGCAAGTACACGTATCACTTCTTTTTTACGAAATATCGATAAGTCTAAATGGTTGGGAGTGCCTGATTTGTCAGACATTCAGGCTGATGAAAAATCCCCTGTCCCAAGTCATGACTTTACCGTGACTGTTAAGTTAAAGTCATCTGAGATAGATGAGGACAAGAAGAAAAAGAACAAAAGGAAGGGGAAGAAGTAATGGCTTTTGATTTAAAAGATCTCAATGAACTGGATTTTGAAAATGTGGGTAGTTGGCCGGCATTTGTCAAATATATTGCTTATTTGCTGGTATTTGCTCTTGTTGTTGGACTATTTTATTACCTGGACACTGGGGGTCAACAGGACAGGCTGGCCAGTGCCCAACGGGAAGAAACCAAATTAAAGAAAGTTTTTGAAAAAAAATACCGTAAATCAGCTAACCTCGAAGCCTATAAGATTCAGATGAGTGAAATGGAAGAATCCTTTAAACACTTACTACAACAGCTTCCAAAAGGTACTGAAATACCGGGATTGATTGACGATATTTCTTTTTCAGAATCAGCCAGTGGTCTGGACATCAGAGCAACAACACTGATGGACGAGAAAAAAGTTGATTTTTATTCCGAAAAACCTTTCCGTCTGGATGTATTTGGTAAGTACCACTCTCTGGGTGGTTTTATCAGCCGGGTGGCCAGTTTACCGCGAATTGTGACGCTTCATGATTTCACCATTGATCTGGTGGATAAGAAAAAAGCGGGAGGTCGAATTGGTGATGATCCTTTATTAATTATGCGAATTACGGCTAAAACCTACCGCTATGACCAGAGTGAGGATCAATAACATGTTGAAGATGTTGAAAATGTTATTCGTCATTGCCTTGCTTCCGTTGTTTCTGGCAGGTTGTGTAGAAAAAGGGGATGATTTAAAGGTCTGGATGAACGAAGTAAAATCACGTCCAGTACCAGCAGTAAAACCTTTACCGGATGTGATTCCCTATCAGGCTTATGAATATCAGGCGTCCTCAATTCATAGTCCATTTATGAAAGTGGTTCCTGAAGCTGAGGGCTCTTTAACGGATCTTCAGGGTTGCGGTATTAATGATCCAAAGCCTGATCCAAACCGTCGTAAAGAAGAACTGGAAAAAATGCCTTTAAATACGCTGTCCATGGTGGGAGCTATTTCTCAGGATGGCGTCATGAGAGCGATTATACGAGACGAAGGTACAGGTTTGCTGTATCAGGTTAAACAAGATAATTATATGGGTTTAAGTAACGGTAGAATTGTGGATTTAAAAGAAACAATGATTAAATTGGTGGAGATTATCCCGAATGGCCGAGGCTGTTGGGAATCTCGAACTGTCACCCTGGAACTTGGGGAATAAAGCATGTTAAGCAGGAGTTTACAAATGAGCAAATGGCATCGAGCACTTGCCAACCTAAAGCAACCGGGTTTGTCAAAAGTTATACGATGGGGGATGGTTTTAGTTGCCGTTTTATCAGGTAGTGCAAACGCATCCGTATTGGAGCATATAGATTATAAAGTGTTACCGGGGGATCGCGTTGAAGTGAGATTAACCATGGATGAAGCTGTCAGTGCACCGAAAGCATTTAAAACGGATAATCCCGCCCGAATCGCACTGGATTTTTCTGGAGTAACCAGTAGTCTGGAAAAGAAAAACCAGGATATAGGTGCTGGTGTTGCAAAAAGTGTTAGTGCTATCACTGTCGGTGGCCGAACCCGTGTGGTGTTTAATCTGGTGAGGATGGTTCCTTATCAGACCCGCATTGAAGGCAACCAGTTTGTTGTTACTTTAGGTAATGCCGGTAAGGTAGTTGAAAGTAAGACTTTTCGTGCCACCCCAACAACTTCGAGCAAAAGGGCTTCCACAGCCGGTGCGAGTAAAGTTGACATCACAAAAGTAGACTTCAGAAGAGGGAAGGATGGTTCGGGTCGCGTAATACTGAACCTTTCCAATCCGAATGCTTCTGTTGACCTCCGTCAGGAAGGACGCACTATTGTTGCCGATTTTTATAACACAGATATCAATGATGAACTTATCAGAAAGCTTGATGTTGTTGATTTTGCTACCCCTGCTCAATTAATTGAGACTCAGAAGCGTGGTGGTACGGTACGAGTATCTATCAAAGGGACCAATGATTTTGAATATCTGGCTTATCAGGCAGATGAGACTTTTACCATTGAACTCAAACCATTGACCAAAGATGAAGCTGAGAAGCGTAAAAAATCCAAGTTTGCATTTACCGGCGAGAAAATGTCTTTAAACTTCCAGGGAATTGATGTCCGTGGAGTGTTGCAGGTGATTGCAAATCAGGCAAAATTAAACCTGGTGGCCAGTGATACGGTACAGGGTACTGTGACATTAAGACTGGAAAATGTTCCATGGGATCAGGCACTTGACATTATTCTGAAGTCTAAGGGGCTGGGTAAACGTCTCAATGGTAATGTTTTAATGATTGCACCGGCAGAAGAAATAGCTGCTCGTGAAAAACTGGAACTTCAGGCTGAACAGCAGGTACAAAAGTTGGCACCTACCCGTTCAGAGTTTATCCAGATCAATTATGCCAAAGCTGCTGATTTGGCTGCGCTGTTAAAAGGTGAAGAGAATTCTCTTTTATCGGATCGTGGTAGCGTCACGGTTGATGAGCGAACAAATACGCTGTTAGTTCAGGATACAGCTCTAAGGCTTGAAGAAGTGCGTAATCTGGTCAATATCCTGGATATTCCGGTTAAGGAAGTGATGATTGAAGCGCGTATTGTCACCGCAAATGATGGTTTTTCTCGTGAGTTGGGTGTTCGATGGGGACTGACAGATAAAAATTCACAATCAGGATTTAGTGGCACACTGGAAGGTGCTGAGAATACCGCTAATGGTATTACGCCTCCAATTAACCAGCGCTTGAATGTGAACCTGCCCGTGGCAAATGCTGCTGGTAGCATTGGTTTTAACATTGCCAGGCTGACTGATGGTACTCTGTTGGATCTCGAGCTTTCTGCACTACAAAGTGAAAATTTAGGTGAAGTGGTTGCAAGCCCTCGAATTTTAACCACTAATCAGAAAGAAGCGGTGATTAAATCAGGGGAAGAAATTCCTTTCCTGCAATCAACATCGTCAGGTGCAGCGTCTATTTCATTTAAGGAAGCAGTGTTGAGTTTAACCGTAACACCTCAAATTACACCGGATAACCGTATTATTCTTGACTTACATGTAACTCAGAATACCCGCGGTGAAGAAACCGTTCAGGGGCCGGCGATTAATACTCAGGAACTGGATACCCGTGTACTTGTCTCAAATGGGGATACCATTGTACTGGGTGGTATTTATCAGCAAAGAACGAAAACGGATACGTCAAAGGTTCCTCTGTTAGGCGATATACCGGGTGTTGGCTGGTTGTTTAAAACCACTAAACGTGAACAGTCAAAAGAAGAATTGCTAATTTTCGTCACACCAAAAATTGTCGAACATTCAGCAAAATAAATAGGTATAATATCAGGGGCTTGTACGTTTATCGTGCAGGCCTTTTGCGTGTATAATTGTACATAATAAGAAAGCTTAATCTATTTAAGTGAATTTTTAGGGACTGATGACAAGGTCTATTAGTAAAGTTTTAATATACGGTGATCTCTATCAATGGCATATAAAAAGAATGTTTTTTTAGTTGGCCCCATGGGAGCTGGAAAATCTACCATTGGAAAGCAACTGGCTCAACAGCTAAAGATGGAATTTTACGATTCTGATCGTGAGATTGAAGAAAGAGCGGGTGTCGATATTGACTGGATATTTGATGTTGAAGGTGAAGACGGCTTCCGAGTTAGAGAAAAAAATATCATAGAAGAATTGACTGCATTGCAACCCATTGTACTGGCTACCGGAGGTGGTGCAATTGTTGAAGCAGACAACAGACGTTTTCTCGGTGGCCGCGGTGTAGTGGTTTATCTGGATACATCTCTGGAACAACAGTTGGAAAGAACTCGCCGGGATCGTCGTCGGCCTCTCATTAGCCGTGCCGAAGATCCTGAAGCAGCAATTCAGCAATTGCATGAAGAACGTTCGCCTCTGTATGAAGATCTGGCAGATTATAAAATCAGTACCGATCAGGGCAGTGTCAGGCAGGTGGCAAAACAGATCGTGGATATGTTAAATACGGAGGAAGTGTGAGCCAGCAAATTCTGGTTGATTTAGCCGAAAATAGCTATCCCATAGAAATAGAAGCGGGGCTTGTTAAACACAGCCCCGTTTTTTTATCCCATCTGAAAGACAAAAAGCTGTTTATTATCTCCAATCCTACTGTATCAGAACTCTATCTTGAAAAATTACTAGGTAATTTAAAACAATTTCAGTTAGAAGATGTACCGGTTTACCTGATGCCAGACGGTGAACAATATAAAAATCTGCAACAGTTTGAACAGATTATTGCCAGGATGTTAAGCTTGAATCTGGGTAGAGATACTATCATCATTGCTCTTGGTGGCGGGGTTGTTGGTGATCTGGCTGGTTTTGTTGCTGCCTGTTACCAGAGGGGTATCCGATTTATTCAGATCCCGACCACCTTACTGGCACAAATTGATGCCTCTGTCGGGGGTAAAACGGCTGTGAATCATCCTATGGGTAAGAATATGATTGGGGCTTTTCATCAGCCGCAACAGGTGCTAATTGATCCTGAGACGCTGCTCAGTTTACCGCAAAGAGAATATCTGGCGGGTATCGGTGAAGCATTAAAATACGGCTTATTAGCAGACGAAGCCCTTTTTGAATGGATGGAAGCATCCATGGATAAATTTCTACAACGAGATCTGCCAATATTGGAAAAATTAATTGCACGGTGCTGTCAGATTAAGGCCGATATTGTCGCTGAGGACGAAAAAGAATCGGGTAAAAGAGCGCTGTTAAACCTGGGCCATAGCTTTGCTCATGCCATAGAAGCCCAGACCCATTATAGGCAATATCTGCATGGAGAAGCTGTCGCCATTGGTTTGCACGCTGCTATGAAAGTATCTGTTGCCATGAACAAAAGTCAGCAGACGCATCTTCAACGACTGGTCAGTTTGTTAGAAAAAAGTGGCTTACCTTCGACTATTCCTTCATCAATGGATGTGGAGCAATTATTTTTACACATGAAAAAGGACAAAAAAAATAAGGCGGGAAAAATAAGAATTGTCATTAATCATGCCATTGGAGATGCTGAGTTGATAACCTGTGATGATGAAGCCTTAATCAAGTCATCATTTCCCCTGAGGTCAGCGTCATTTCATAATTAACAGACAAAAAGGCTATACAAATGGATAATCAAGCAAATGAAGATGCTGTATATAGTAATCAGGATATCCCTTTTCTGTATGATAATTTTGTACTGGAAGTCGATGAACTAATATCACTGGCTCACTATGGACCGGGACTGATTCTGCTCATTGGTCCTGAGGGAATGGGCAAAAGTAAAATCCTGGAACAATTTGAATCGGAACTCACTGATGCCGGCATAATACGTATTGATGGTACGCCCATGCTGAGTATCGATCAGCTGTTCGCTTCTATTTTACAGCAGTTACAGGCACTCAATCGAATAATTGAATTTGATAATACACAGCAGGCGATCATTGAGGCCAGTGAGGATATTGATCAGGTGATTCTGGTGGACGATGCCCGTCAACTTTCCACGGCTGTGCTGGAGACCTTAATTCGTCTGGTTGGTCCCATATCATCAAACCCTGAACATCCTGTGAGATTAGTATTATCTGGAGAAGAAGAGTTAATTTCTCAAATTTCAGAATTAAGTCTGGTGCCATCAAATGCTATTTTTCCTTTGCATCTTAATGGTCTGGAACAAGATGAAGTGGCAGGTTTTCTCGGACATCAACTGAATTTATCCAGACAAAATGTTGAAGAAAATTATGGTCAGAAACGGTTAAATAATTTATGGAAAAATTCTGAAGGTAATCCGGGTAAGTTATTAAAATCTTTGCATCAGAGTGATGAAATTGAAATAACCCCTGATGGTTCAAGAGCCTCAAACTGGATGAAACCAGGCCTTATTATAATTGGTATCATTCTATTGGCGGTTGCTATTTTTGGCGACAGCTGGTGGTCATCTGAACCTGCCTTGACGGAAGAAAACAGTTCCGGTGATATTGTGCTGGACATCCAGCCAGCAAAACAGATGCCTTCAACAGAGAGTGATAAAGCCTTACAGCTCAATGCTGATGATAATTTAGCTAATAGTCAGCAACAAGCTGAGTCAGAAAATTCAACTGCGTCAAAACAGGAAACTGCTGATAACGACAATATGGATTTATTGAGCAGCAAGAAAACTGAAACAGATAATCCATTGACTCAGACATTAACCGAAGCTGTTACTACTGAAGTGGAAGCGGCCACATCAGATGGCAGTGAACAGGTAGACACCCCGGCTGAATTAGCCTCCCATATTCCGGCTACTTTACCAGCTGAAACAACTGCTGCTCAACATCCAGCAGAAAAGGTCAATCCAGTCATTGAAAATACTCTCGGTGATACAAAATACAATAAAGATGAAAACTGGCTTTTACAGCAGCCCCCGCATAAATACATGATTCAATTTGTGGGGTTAAGTAATCTGCAGGCAATGGATAAATTTGTTGAAAGTTATCATTTTCCCTTCGATATCAAAATATATCGTAGTCGATTGAATGATAAACCCTGGTTCATTCTGGTTGGTGGTCTTTATGAAGATGCCGATAGTGCCCGGAAGGCGAGAGATAATTTTTCGGCAACGCTTAAAAATCTTCAACCCTGGGTAAAGTCAGTTAATATTATACAGAAGGAGATAAGGCAGGCAGCTGGCTATCGTTAGAAATTAGTACGGATTGTGAATTTGTTGTAAAATAGCTTCACTAAAATTTAAGCCTGGTAAATACCTTGAATACGCTAAAAAATGATCGTTATCTCAAAGCATTATTAAGACAACCTGTTGATTTAACGCCCGTGTGGATGATGCGCCAGGCTGGCCGTTATCTGCCTGAATATCGAGAACTTAGAAAACAGGCGGGAAGTTTTATGGATCTTTGCCAGAATCCTGCTCTTGCCTGCGAAGTTACCTTACAACCGGCCAGACGATTCCCTATTGATGCCGCTATACTGTTTTCAGATATTCTCACCATACCCGATGCCATGGGCCTGGGTTTATATTTTGCCGAAGGAGAAGGGCCAAAATTTGAAAAGCCGATCCGAACCGGTTCCGACGTTAAAAATCTCTTCGTACCGGATGTTGCGGATAAATTAAGTTATGTGACAGATGCGGTCAGTTTAATTCGTAAAGAACTGGCAGGAGATATTCCTCTAATTGGATTTTCCGGTAGTCCATGGACATTAGCAACTTACATGGTTGAAGGCGGTTCCAGTAAAGATTTCCGTCATATAAAGGCAATGTTATTTGATAAACCTGAATTACTGCATCAAATGCTGGATGTGCTGGCTAAATCAGTCATCGCTTATTTGAATGCACAAATTGAGTCGGGAGCTCAATCGGTAATGATTTTTGATACCTGGGGTGGTGTTTTGACCCCCAGAGACTATAAACTCTTTTCTTTAAGTTACATGGCTCAAATAGTTGCTGGTCTTAAAAGAGAAAATGAGGGTATGCGCGTACCGGTGACACTGTTTACAAAAAATGGTGGGCAGTGGCTTGAAGCTATAGCCGATTCTGGTTGTGATGCTGTGGGCGTGGACTGGACAACGGATCTGGCAGACGCACGAGCTCGTGTGGGTGATAAGGTAGCCTTACAGGGGAATATGGACCCTTCAGTACTTTATGCCAGTGAATCGCGAATTAGAGAAGAAGTGGAAACCATTCTATCGTCTTTTGGATCAGGAAATGGGCATGTATTTAATCTTGGTCACGGCATACACCAATTTGTAGAGCCTGAAAAGGCGGGTTGTTTTGTTGATGCTGTTCACGAATTGAGTCGTCCTTATCATCCGTGACGTGAATAGAGTAGCGTTGAAAAGGGAATAATTTCATGATCATCAAAAGTGATTTTAAGCCGGCCTGGTGGTTAACCGGGCCGAATCTACAAACTAGTTTTGCTTCATTTTTTAGAAAAAGAAAAATACCAGAAGGATACTGGAAGCGTCTTGAACTGGCCGATGGCGATTTTATCGATCTGTACATTTCAGGCAAACAGGATGATGATGAAAAAGAAGTTAAAACGGATACTACGCCATTAGTCGTTTTATTACACGGCTTGGAAGGTTCTATAAATTCCCCCTATAGTCTGGGGGTGATGTCTCAGTTTATGAAAATGGGTTGGGGTGCTATCCAGATGCACTTTCGCGGTTGTAGCGGTGCACCTAATCGTAATGCCCGTGCTTATCATTCGGGGGAAACAGAAGATTTTACTTACGTTTTAAACTGGTTGACGGAAAGATATCCTTCCAGACCAGTGGCAGCCGTCGGATTTTCATTAGGTGGTAGCGTGCTACTAAATTACCTGGGTAAAGTTAAATCCGAAACACGGCTGGTAGCGGGCGTTGCAGTGAGTGTTCCTTTGCAATTAGATATTGCCAGCCAGAGAATTAATCAGGGTTTTTCAAGAGCCTATCAAAAACATCTGCTTTCGACCTTGCGTATTAAAATAGCTGAAAAAGAATCGCTATTAAAACAGCTGAATTTGAGCAAAGAGGATGTTATGCAGATTGCAGATTTTTATGAATTTGATGATAAAATCACAGCGCCTTTACATGATTTTAAAGATGCAGATGACTATTATACAAAATCTTCTGCAAGACAATACTTAAAACACATTGCCCGACCTACCCTGATTATTCACGCCACCGATGATCCTTTTATGACCAAAGCAGTTATTCCCGAGGAAAATGAATTGTCGGCATCCGTAACTCTTGAACTTAGTGATTACGGTGGCCATGTGGGTTTCATTGGCGGTAAAAACCCTCTTGAACCCGAATATTATCTGGATAAAAGAATACCAGAGTATTTGCAGAAATATTTTTGATGCCCGCGAGAACTTTTGTCGTTTATTTACGTCTGAGTGGTGGGATGTGACTCTAAGGTAAACGTATTACTATTATCTAGGAGTAAAAAATGAAATTAATAATAACTATTTTAACAACAGGCATTCTTTTTATGAGTGGCTGTGCGGCAATAAAGGTCAGGCCTGAAGCGAAAGGAGTAGAAATTGTAAAGGAATTACCAGACAAAAACCGATGTGAATATCTTGGTGAAGTCGTTGGCTCTCAGGGCAACTGGTTTACCGGAGATTTCACTTCTAATAAAAATTTAATGGTAGGGGCTAGAAATGAAATTAAAAATAAAGCTTATTCTCTGGGAGGAAATATAATTTATCTTCAGGAACTGAAAAACACTAATGCCTATGAATCATTGGGGACAACGAATACTACAGCAATAGGTAAAGTATATAAGTGTATTGATGATTAGACTGATTAGAGCTACCCTTAGCTAAAATTCACTTGTAATAATTTAATAACTAATCACTCCATCAACTAGTATATGCAACAGATGGAGTGGTTAGAAATGAATCAACAGTCAAAAAATACTGATAGAAGAAAAATCAGCTCTTATGTTTTGAATAACCTGGCTCTTATACAGGTAATATTATCAGGAATAATTGCATTAATATTTTCACAGCTCCTTCTGGCCAAAACTGAAAGTATTGTTAATGGAAATCAAAAAATAACTATTCGTTATGCCTCAGAACTAAATTCATTCGAACAACAGAAAACAAAAAAGTGGTTGCAAAATGTAACTGATTCATTGTTAATGATTTATCAGAAATGGCCAAAAGATAAGTTCGAAATAAACGTTAGAGTTACTGCCAGAGGGCGTGGCCCTGTTCCCTGGGGACAGGTAGAAAGAGATAACACAGATAAGGTGACACTTTATATAAATCCGGATTATGGTTTTGATGCTATTGAGGATGACTGGACAGTATATCATGAGTTGAGTCATTTACTTTTACCTTATAGAGGTTATGGAGATTTATGGATATCAGAGGGATTGGCCAGTTATTATCAAAATATTCTTCAGGCGAGATCAGGACGATTAAATGAAAAACAGTTCTGGGATAATATTATCAGTGGCTTTGAACGAGGTAAAGATCAATCGCGCTGGTCAGAGGTAAGTTTATCTACAATCAGTGATAATATGCGTCGTTATAAAGAGTTTATGCGAGTTCACTGGAGTGGGGTTTTATTCTGGTTACAGGCTGATGTTAAACTGAGAACAGTTAGTCAGAATCGACAATCTTTAGATACACTGTTGCAGAAATTAAAAATATGTTGTGAGAATACGGAGATGTCTGCTCGGGAAATTATGAGTAAGCTAGATAAATTGAGCGGTTATAAAATATTTTTAACTTCATTTAATAAATTTAGAAAAAGTTATAAAATGCCAGATTATATGCCTTTAATAAAGCATTTAGGTGTGCAAAAAAATAATAAATTGATTGAGAAAAATGAACAGGCAGAGTCTGCTGATATCGCGAAGAAAATTTTCACTGGAAACGGTGTTCATTAGATGTTAGTTAACTGGAATAAATTAAATGCAGAGGCGATTCTCAGCTTGTTATTTTCACTGTTATTAACCAGTCAATTAATTTTTGCCAGACAACGCCCTATATCAACAGAAAAACCTCAGCATAGCATTGTTAAAAATATTAAGAAAGTTTATCAAAATACAGGTATTGGTGCTGTTGCTTATATTCTGGTAGAAAAAGATCAAATAGTCAGTGCAGGTGGTTTTGGGCAATACAGTCGTGAGAACAAAAAACAGGTAACGGAAAACAGTTTATTCAGAGTCGGGTCAATCACTAAAACCTTTACCGCCCTGGCGATAATGGAACAGGTGGAAAAAGGGAAATTAAAGTTAACGCAAGCGATAAAATATCTGGTTAAAGACCTCCCGCTATCTAATCCTTACAAAAATACGCCAGTAACCATTGAGATGTTGCTAGAACATACCTCAGGGCTTCAGGATTTAACACGAAAAGAGTTCGATTTTCCACGCCCCCTATCTCTTGAACAAGCATTTAAAGTTTCACCCGAATCCAGACAGGTATTAGCCCATCCCGGTTACCATTTCAGTTATAGCAATGCTGGTGCGGGTTATCTTGGGCGAGTTATTGAAGTGATAAATGATGTTGATTACGACCAATGGTTTAAAACAGAGATTTTAATTCCGATGGGTATGAAACATTCAACATTAAAGTGGAGTGAAACTCTGGAGGCTAAATTAGTTAGTGGTTATGACGCCGATCTGAACACAGAAATACCATACTGGCATACCTTGTTCAGATCTTTTGGAGGGCTTAATACTACGGCCATGGATATGGGTAAATTATTGCTATTATTCACCAGAGACAGAAAATTCACTAATGCACTCAGGCTTTCTAATAAAGCTTTAGCACGAATGGAGAGACCGCTAACATCATTGGGTGCCAGAGCCGGGTTAAAGCAGGGTTATGCTCTGGGAATAAGAAATCAGCTTTTTAAGGGACATCGTATCTATGGACACAGTGGTGATGCCGATGGTTATCTGGCTCAATTTTCTTACAGTAAAGAAAGTCACAGGGGCTACTTTTTTGTCATTAATGCTTTCAGGCATGATATTGACGAAAAATTTACATTTTTATTAAATCAATGGCTGGTTGCGCCACTGAAACCATCATACAACGACTCACATAAAAATGAAATCGTGCTTTCAGAGCTAATGCTCAAACAAATCAGTGGGAATTATGTCAAGATAACCAGTCGCTTTCCAGGTAGAAATATTAAGAAAAAAGATAAGGTTTCTATTAAAATAAAAGGAACGAAAATACTAATCTGCTTCAGGAGAATAAATAATTGCCAACCTTTATTTGCCGCTTCAAACCAATTGTTTAAAACTCAAAGAGATAGTGAAGCATCAATAGCCATCGTTAAAGCCGGGGACGGTAAAACTTATTTACAATGGGGATCAGACAGCTATCAAAAAATCAGCTCAACTGTTAGTGCAACTAACAACCCATAGCCTTAATAGCTTTTAAAATAGTCAGTGCGAGGTTTCTTAAGTGTATTTAACCATGAGCCATAAGTAGGGTTCGTTAACATATACCATTGATATCCCCAGCGATAGCGATTTTTATAGGTTATTTCCATTCGAAATTCATTGGAAATATTTTTACTGACACCGGCGATAAAATCCCCCAGATTGTCTCCAAATAACATGATAAGATGATATTTTTTCGCAAGATATTCCCGTCTGGATTTTTTCTCAGACGTCCAGTTTTGTGCACTGTTCTGAGTGAGAATGTCGTGTTTAAATAGAACGTTATCAGGTGAAACCTCTTCAATGCCGATACTTTTAAGGTTATCAATAGTTTCCTGTTTTTGAGGACAGGGATGGGGATTATCGGCTCGTTTATTACAGGCACGATTTGTCACATAAAATATCTTAACCTGTTTTTTTTGAGCAAAATGGATAAAATTGACTACGCCCGGAATTGCACCAGCCTGTTTCAGGGCTATCCATTTATCCCAGGATGTTGGACTCCAGCTATTCCCCTCTAAAACCAGTTTGGCCTGATAGCGAGAATTATCTAAAACAGTTTCATCAATATCGAGTATTATCGCAGCTGGAAGATCCTCAAATGATGAGGTTTGTTCAAGGGATGCACTGTGATGTTTATCTGCTAGAAGCAGGGGCAGGTTTCTACTGGCTGTCTGATAGGTTTGTATGGAATTAGCCGCATATTCCGCAGAAGTTTGCATCCACAGCGTACTATTGAAATTATAATCAGCATGATTAGCAGTTGGTATTTTTTTAGTGGTAGTGCAACCAGTTTGAGAGAGCACTAAAGCCAGAGTGACAAAGATAAACAGGTATTTTTTCATGGGTGATCTCAGCTTGTAATGAACAGGACAATTATAGCACTACCAAAGAAATTAACCTTAACTCGAATAAGAAAATCGGCTAAAGAGAATATTTTGCAATGGACTTCAAAAAAGGATCAATCCAGAGGTTTGTAAAATCGCTTTTGCCTGAAGCGCCAGTTTTCAGAATCCCATGACCAGAGTGTGTGATGTGCCCGCCCTAAAACCTTACTGATTTTCACTGGGCCTATATAGCGAGAATCTTTAGAATTGTCGCGGTTATCACCCATCACAAAAAGTTCATCATCCGGGACGGTATAGCTGGAAAAGGTTCTTAAAGCCGGGCGATTGGGTAGCCACTGAATGAGATGATTCTTACCAGATAAATTTTCATTAAGCTCAATGACCTCATCGGTTTTTCTGGAAATTTTAACGGCTATTTTGTTGCCATTGACATAAATACGATTATTTTGCATGGCAATTTTATCACCAGCTTTGGCAATCACACGTTTGATGAGTCGATCACCACTTTCATCATCATTAAATACAATAATATCGCCTACCTGGGGCTCGGCAAATTCTGTGAGAATAACATCCGAATAAGGTAAACGTAACTGGTAGGCGGTTTTATCCACTAAAATACGATCACCGATGGCAATGGTAGGCTGCATTGAGCCTGTGGGTACCGTATACCAATCAGCATAACTGCCACGCATAAATAACAGTAAGATTAAAAACCAGAAGGTTGGTTGCCATTCTTTCCAGAATTTTTTCATCATCTTTCCTGACAAAATTTTTAATTAAAATAGTTGATAGGTATAGAGACCAGATAAAAGCGCCATTGGTTCAAAAAAATGTATCAGATTGCTGGCTGAGTGGTTTAGATTTGATCAATGGGTAGTTTAAAATAACTGACGCCATTGTCTTCTGCCAGTGGCATTTTACCGGCACGAATATTAACCTGAATGGACGGCAGGATCAGACGAGGCGCGGTAAGAGTTGCATCTCGTTCGGTGCGCATTTTTATAAACTCCTGCTTTGAAATACCGTCATGTACATGAATATTGTGCGCTTTTTCTTCTGCTACGGTAGATTGCCATTTCAGCTCACGACCACCGGGCATATAGTCGTGACACATAAACAGCCGGGTATCGTCAGGATAGGAAAGTAGTTGTTGAATGGAATTATACAGAGTGCCAGCATCACCACCGGGAAAATCACAGCGAGCAGTACCATAATCGGGCATAAACAGGGTATCTCCGATAAAAATGGCATCATCAATTTTATAGCTGAGACAGGCTGGGGTATGTCCTGGTGTATGTAAAACTTCAATAGTTAGCTCGCCCAATGCCAATGTATCACCAGCCTTCAGCAATTTGTTGAAGTCTTCGGGGTGTCCGGCTTCATTATCCTTGAGATTGAAAAGAGCATTAAAAACATCCTGCACATCAGTTATATGCGCCCCGATACCGATGGGTGCATTAAATTTTTGCTGTAAAAATTGTGATGATGACAGGTGATCAGCATGCGCATGAGTTTCCAGGATCCAGTTAATATCAAGGCCCCTTTCTTCGATGACTTTTATTAATCTTTCTGCTGAAGCTGTTGATGTACGACCATTATTGGGAGTGAAATCCAGCACTGAATCAATTATTGCTGTGGCTTTTGTGGCTGGATCTGTCACCAGATAGGTTATAGTGAAGGTATCGGGGTCAAAAAATGCTTCAATTTGTGCCGGGTTCATATTTTCCACCTGATTAGAGTCAAATAAAAATGGATAATATCCATCAATATTAGATGAGTCTAATATTGATGGATGATAACTGCAAGCAAATTATGCTGCACAGACTCTGGTTATTATTCCAGCAGGAACTTTAAACCAATACCCAGGGGTTCAACGCGCACTATTTCCATATCGACAACAGGTGGTTCCTCGCCATCGCCTAATGTGCCTTTAACCTTAACTTTAACGCAGGATCCAACGGGTAATTTTAATTCTCCTTCGACAATAACAAAAATACCGCCATTACTGATATTCAGCGTGCGTAATTCAACGGTGCCAATATTCTCATGAGTGACCTCAACCTGAAGGTTAATGGGCATCCTTGAGTCACTTCTGTTATTTTCTGCTGTATTTTGTGCCATATGCTGAGTAAAGTAAGTTAAAGCGATAAATCATTCTTATCGACTGGCAAATGTGTCGCTCGTAGGCGGTTTATATTGTATTTAAGCATAGTAAAAATTGCAGAAATTGCATAAAAAATAACTAGTTATCATAAATTAATAGTGAAGATAGCTATTTTAGCCCGGTAATTTTATGAAAAAGACGTTATTATGGGCCCTCAAACTGGCAGGAAATGTGTCTCAGCTATGATTAAACGAGTTATCTACCCCGGTACTTTTGACCCCCTGACTACAGGTCATATTGATCTGATCCAACGGGCAAGTGCCTTATTTAATGAAGTGACGGTTGCCATTGCGGCAAGCCCGGGTAAAAAACCTGCTTTTTCATTAGAGCAACGGGTTAAATTAGGGCATGAGGTTGTTGCTTCGTTAGGATTTGAGAATGTTACTGTAGCCGGGTTTAATGGGCTGGTGATCGACTTTGCCAGAGAGGTTGGTGCAAAAGCTATTTTGAGGGGGCTAAGGGCTGTTTCAGATTTTGAATATGAGTTTCAACTGGCCAATATGAATCGACGTCTGGATCCTCAGATCGAAAGTGTGTTTTTAACTCCATCAGAGCAGTATTCCTTTATTTCATCGTCTCTGGTTAGAGAAATTGCTGCTTTAGGGGGGGATATTTCAGGGTTTGTGCACCCTATAGTAAAAGACGCCCTGGTAAATCGCTATCAGAGCAAACCCGATTAAACCGGTAATATCAATATAGCTTCGAGACCACCTTGAGGAAGATTTCTCATAGTGATAGTGCCATTGTGCATTTCTGCCAGTCGTCTGACGATAGCTAAACCCAGCCCGCTGCCTTTACCACCACGAGCCTCATCACCACGAGTAAAGGGTTCAAACAATTTCTCCAGTTTATCAGGGTCGATACCAGGTCCGTCATCCTTAACCCGAATAATGACATTTTCGTTCTCCAACCAACTTGAGACTTCGACTTTGCCTTTACTATATCGTAGTGCGTTCTGTATCAGGTTGCCGATCATACGTTTGCCACCGAGGGTGCGTAACTTCAGGTTTGGCAAGGGTTTCAGGTGAGATTCCACCCGACCACTGCTATTAAAGGATTCGATGACC
>DRNA01000397.1 GCA_011322365.1 Aeromonadales bacterium
CAGTATCCATTTAATTTTATTGATCGACGAAATCCTGAAGCAGTAAAAGAAAATATTTATCATTGGACGCCGGAAATTACCGACTATCAGGATGAATCGCAGACACTAACTTACCAGTTATCAGGACTTGCAGACATTAATACAACCAATAAAAAAGTCCGTAATACCCTGAAAGAAAGTTATGGCTACTGGATTAAAAACGTCGGTGTTGATGGCTTCAGGATTGATACGGTTAAATTTGTAGAGCATAATTTCTGGTATGATTTTATTCATGGTAAGCAAGGTATAGCTAAAGCAGCTACAAAAACGGGAAGGGATGATTTTCTGACTTTTGGAGAGGTGTATGAAATTTCTCCAGAGCTATCCAACGTAGGTGAGAAAAAGGCTATCAGTTATTTAGGTAGCCCTGCAAAACCGGAACTGAAATCCGTACTGGGTTTTCCTCTTTATGCAACCTTGTCCCGAGTATTTGCTCAGGGACGACCCACAGCATTGTTAGCTTATCGTTTAGAGCAGCAGGACAAACTTTATCCCAATCCATTTTTACTGACAACCTTTGTTGATAATCATGATACGCCGAGGTTTTTGTCTGGTGGCAGCCTCAATGCTTTGAAACAGGCTTTGTTTACTCTGTTTACCATACCGGGCATTCCGGTTATTTACCAGGGTACTGAACAGGCAATGACGGAAACGCGAGCTTCCATGTTTGCCACTGGTTTTCATGGGGATGAACATAGATTTGATCAGCAGACAGTAATGTTCAAATTTATTCAAAAGTTAGCCAGATTAAGAAAAAATATGAATGTTCTAAGGCGTGGCTCCATTGAAATATTGCATGAAGATGAGTTGAGTTCGGGTATTCTGGTTTACAAAAGACAGTATCAGGATGATCAGGTGCTGGTTATTATAAACAGTGCAGATAGAGCTAAGTTATTAAGTCATCTAACCTTGAGTGCAGCCGTTGATCTTGACAGGGATGTTATCTACAGTGAAAACCTGGCTATGCCCTACAACAGAACACAAGAAAGTAGAGATACCCTTGATCTGATTTTACCCGCTCGTGCCATGCTATTAATCCAGTTAAAACAGGTTTCAAAACAGAACGAAAAAAAACCTGTACTTGGTTTTAAATTTGATAAAAATTACCAGTCATTATCTATCGACCATCCCTTTAAATTGTCAGGCAGCGTTAGTGAACCAGACACAATGCTAAAACTGGTTATTAATGACGAGTATGAGTCTGCTGTAAAATTTAAAGCTGATAAAGCAGGACGATGGAAGGTAACATTACCTTTACAGCCGCTGGGTCAGAAAAAAAATCGATGGGTGCTCTATTCCGATAGTTTTAATCAAAGCTCTGAATATTTTTCCTATAGCAGTCATGCTCAACCTGAAGCGTTAATCTTTAAAATGGATGATGACTTAAATGATGATAACGGACTGAACCATCACTATCTACCCCCGCAACATGTGGGGTACTCCCATCAGACAGATATTAAAAAATCCAGCATAAAAATCTCGGCTGACAAATTGACACTGACTTTAACCATGCAAAATATTTCAGATAACTGGAAGCCAAATTATGGATTTGATCATGTGGCATTTAGTCTGTTTATTTCTTTGCCTGGTCAAAAAGGCCAAACTGTTTTACCTCGGTTAAATGCTTCTATGCCGGAGAAGTTGCAATGGTCTGTAGGACATGTGTTGTATGGATGGGGTAATGCTCTTTTTTCTTCATCAGGTTCTTCAAAAAATCAACCGGGCATTAAATTATCCGGATCAGCACAAATTTCGGTAGATAAAAGCAAGCAACAGATTTCAATTAGCTACCAGGGACGTTCACTGGGTATTCATAATTGGCAAGGGAGTCAGATATATATCACCACCTGGGATATGGATGGTGAGGGGCACTATCGTCCCCTGACAATGTCCGGTGGTCAGTGGGAGTTTGGTGGTGGAAATGGGAAAGATGCAAAAATTATGGATGATATATTGATTAAAATACCATTTAAAAAAGAAAACAAAATTTAACATGATCCTCAAAATACAGATATAAATTATTAGGGTCAATAAAGAGTATAAAATATGCAGCAAAACAACTGGTGGCGAGGAGCCGTTATTTATCAGGTCTATCCACGGAGTTTTATGGATAGTAATAATGATGGTCTGGGAGATTTACAGGGCATTATCAGCAAACTGGATTATATTTCAGCTTTGGGTGTGGATGCGGTATGGATTTCGCCTTTTTTTAAATCACCACAAAAAGACTTCGGTTACGATGTCAGTGATTATCGTGATGTTGATGACATTTATGGACAACTATCCGATTTTGATGAACTTATCAATAAGGCTCATGAGTTTGGATTGAAAATTATTATCGATCAGGTACTCAGTCACACTTCTGATCAACATGCCTGGTTTACTGAAAGTCGTAGTAGCCGTGAAAATGATAAATCTGACTGGTACGTCTGGGCGGATGCAAAAGAAGATGGTTCACCACCGAATAACTGGTTAGCCATCTTTGGGGGTAGTGCCTGGCAATGGGATCCACAAAGAAAACAATATTTTTTACATAATTTTCTACCATCTCAACCGGATCTTAATTTTCATAATCCGGCGGTTCAACAACAGATGCTTGAAGAAGTGGAGTTCTGGTTGAAAAGAGGCGTGGATGGTTTCAGACTTGATGCCATCAACTTCTGTTTTCATGATCAACAACTGCGTGATAACCCTGCCAAACCGGAAGCGTTAAGGCGTGGACTTGGCTTTAGTGTGGATAATCCCTATGCCTATCAATACCATTATTACAATAACACACGGCCGGAAAATGTGGTTTTTCTGGAATCGATTCGCCAGTTATTAGATCGCTATACCGGTACAGTATCACTGGGAGAGATATCTTCTGAAGACTCACTTAAAACTATGGCTGAATATACCGCAAACGATAAAAGGCTTCACATGGCCTACAGTTTTGAATTATTAGTTGATGATTTTTCAGCCGACTATCTGCGAAAAACCATTGAAACTCTGGAGCAGAAAATTAATGGAGGCTGGCCCTGCTGGTCGATGGGCAATCATGATGTCACCAGAGTCTTGTCACGTTGGTGTGGTGAAAAACCCTCGGTTGATATGGCCAAAATGTTAAATGCATTATTGTTTTCTCTGCGAGGTAGTGTCAGTAGTTATCAGGGCGAAGAGCTGGGTCTGACCGAAGTTGAAATTGATCGAGAGGATATCCAGGATCCTTTTGGGATTGCATTCTGGCCAACTTTTAAGGGTCGGGATGGTTGTCGAACCCCCATGCCCTGGGATGATAATCTAGCTGAAGCCGGATTTAGCCAGCATAAGCCCTGGCTACCCGTAGCGAAAGAGCACTACAATTTCTCCGTGAATCGTCAGCAACAGGATGAACATTCTGTACTGAATAGTTATCGACATTTTCTGGCCTGGAGAAAAGGTCAAGCGGAACTTCAATATGGTGACATTACATTTAGCAGTGGGAATGATGAGGTGGTTTGTTTTGAACGAAGTTATCAGGGCAATACGCTACTGGCCTGTTTTAACCTGAGTAATAAGGAACAGGAAATACTACTGGATAATACTAGCGATTATATTGAGATGGAGGGTCATGGTTTTGACGGGGCTCAATTTGATTCCAACAGGCTTATCTTACCTGCCTATAAAGTGTTTTTTGCCAGAGTTTTATCATGAGAAAACAAAGGTTGTCTGTGATGAAAATAGTTTGTATTTTAATGGCAATATCACTTGTGGGTTGCAAAGAAAATTCTACTCAGAAAAATAAACCTCAGCCGCTAAAAGAGATCAGCCAGAAATTTTCAGAGCAAATCTATGGTACTAAATTACCTTTTGCCAGCGAAGCAGTATACTTTCTTATGACAGACCGCTTTGTAAATGGTGATACCAGTAATGATCAAATCAATCAGGGCGGGAATAATCATACCTTTAATCGACCGTTGCATGGTCCTGATGGGCAATCGGCAAATGTGGGCTATCTGGGTGGCGATTTTAAAGGCATATTGAACAATGCCCAATATATTGCTGATATGGGTTTTACCGCTGTATGGCTGTCTCCAATCGTGGATAATCCTGACGAAGCATTTACTGGTGGTGAGCCTATTGAATTTGGGGGAGCGTTTAAAGATGGTGGTAAAACCGGTTATCATGGCTATTGGGGTGATAATTTTTTTAAGGTCGATGAACATTGGCCATCGGCTGATTTGTCATTTCAGCAACTTACCCATAAACTCAGAGCTGAATATGGGTTGAAAACCGTTTTGGACATCGTCTTAAATCATGGTTCACCAGCGTTTTCCATGAAACCGGTTGACCAGCCAAAATTTGGTGAAATTTATGATGAAAACTGGAAGCTAATAGCGGATCAGCAAAATTTACCCGCTGAAAAATTAGATGCCAACAATCCGTTACACCAATTTTATAATCACAAAACAGAAATTGTTCAACTCTCAGATATTAATGAAAATAATCCCAAAGTACTTGAATATTTTGTCAGGGCTTACCTGCACTGGATTGATGAGGGTGCCGATGCCTTTAGAATAGACACTTTAAAGCATATGCCTCACTCTTTCTGGAAAAAATTTGCCGATAAAATTAGAGAGAAGCACCCTGATTTTTTTATGTTTGGGGAAAGTTACAGTTATGACGCCAGTTTTATCGCTCAGCATACGTTTGCAAAAAATGGCTCAATCAGCGTGCTTGATTTTCCAGGGCAAAAAGCAATAACTGCTGTTTTTGAAAATCCCGCAAGTGATTATGCTGATATACAATCTTACCTGCACCTTAAAGATAAACTCTATAATAATCCCTACGAGCTCATGACATTTTATGATAACCATGATATGCAACGAATGAATGCGTCAGAAAACGGTTTTATTGATGCCAACAATTGGTTATTCACTTCTAGAGGTATAC
>DRNA01000398.1 GCA_011322365.1 Aeromonadales bacterium
AAATAGAGATAAGCTGTTGAAAAAAATCAAATTTTTAAGATAAGTGGCTATTCAGCGAATTATAATTTCAATCTGTATCCGTTCAACTTGAAGAAAAAGTGTAACCTTTGAGTACAATCACACTATAACCTCATGTGTACTAATTTTCTGGAGATGGAATTATGGGTAAGAATATATTAGGTAAAAATATCATAGCCGCGATTTATATGGTGATTGGGTTAGCTTTATTAATGGGAACGGCAGGTGCAGTCAATAAAACCAATGCAGACTGGTATTTACATCTGGATATTAAAGCCATTGAACAAGGCTCATTAAAGGATCTTATTGACCATAAAACAGAGGATAATGATATCGACAAGGTGCTGGTGATGGCTTTTGGTGAGCACCTGAAAGAAGAACTCGAAAAAATAACCGTCTATGGTGCGCATACGGGATTTAATGATTTTACACTGATGATGCAGGGTGATTTCAGTGATAAAGCCCGAAAAGATTTTCAGCAAAAAATGGCTGATGGTAAAAACCATGCCACAGAAAAGGTATCAGGAAACATTCTTCATTCCTGGGTTTTTGATGGTTATCATTCAGATGATGGTGAACTCGATATTGATGTTGATGACGACGATAAACCCCTTCAACTTTATGCTGCGCAATTAGGCAGAAAAGCGATTGTTGTCAGTCGAGATAAAAACGAAGTGAAAGCCTGGATGAAAGGTCAATATGGATTAAATGAGTTGAATCATGAAGGCGTGTTTGAAGTGGTGGTTAATTTACAAAATGCCCTGGCCCATGGTGGTTTCAATTTTGGTAAAGAAAAAATAGACCTGGGTTTTGATTCGTCTGTTATGCAAAAAGTATCTCAATTTTCTTTTAGTGTCGCTCAAACTGAAAAAACAACAGATATTGAAGTGGGTCTTGTAACTAAAGATAAACAGATAGCGATACAATTAAAAAATATTGTCAATGGTTTGATTGCATTACAGGCTATAGCTGGAGATATGGATGAAGATATCCAGGCATTTACCAAAAATCTTTCTATTGAAGCTCAGGGCGTAAATGTGATTTTAAAATCATCCATCGAAACCTCAGAAATTAAAAAGTTGACAGAATAGATTAAATCTTATTAATAAATAAAAGAAAGCTGTCTAACTGGATTAAAATTAACATGAGTGAAATTGATTTAATCAGCGCGTCTCAGCAAGGCTCAACCAGCAGTTTTACACAGCTGGTTGAGCTGTATCAGCCGAGGTTAACCGGTTATCTTTTGGCTCATAATCAAATTCGTGAAGAAGTGGAAGATATCGTTCAGGAAACTTTTTTAAATGCCTTTCGCCATATTAAAAGCTATAACCCAAAATGGCAATTTAGCACCTGGATTTATACTATAGCACGTAGAATAGCCAGCAGGAAAAGTTCACCTTATCAACAGCAGAATTTTGATGATTCGATTAAATATTCGCAAGAACTAGGGAAACAATTAAAAATAGAATCGCCATTGAAAAATATCTGGGTGTTGATAAGGCCCTCAATGAAAGATGATGAATTTGATTCGCTATGGTTTTATTTCTCACAAAATTTACCCGTAAAAGATATTGCAAAGATTTTAGATAAAAGTGAAAGCTGGGTAAAAGTTTCATTGCATAGAAGT
>DRNA01000399.1 GCA_011322365.1 Aeromonadales bacterium
GTAAAAGTATACAAGTGTGTTTAAGTAAGTATAAGCAATAAACCCCTTTGTAAACAGTTAGATATATTTGGTTTTTTGTTGTTTGCAGAATCTTAAAAATTCTTAAAAACGCATAGACTATATGACTCATAATCGGCAGGTCGACAGTTCGAGTCTGTCCAGGCCCACCATTTTTCCTTTATGAAACAAACTATTAGAAACTATTGATATAATCTCTGGTTAAGCTTGTTCCTTTCAGTAAATGGCTGGCAGAGGCTGAAAATCTACTATGCATCTACTACCATCCAGTAAAGCTAACCCTGAAAAATAGCTATCTACCAAGCTGTTTTATCTCAGAAACACCAAGACTAAAGGTTTTGGCAGAGAGTATTTAGGGGATAGAGCATGTTACTCTAGTCTTGATATCTTCAGTGAATGGATTTTATTATAAGCAAAACAGGGAAACTTCAAAATGCCAGGAAGACCACGAATAGTAATTCCAGGTATGCCGCATTGTCTCATTCAGGGTGAAAAAACTGAATTGCTTATACCGAATGACACATATATCACTCCTGGAGCAGATGATGCATCAGGAATGGAGCGCTATAAAGTAATAAAAATGTGGGCTGTCCCTGGCATGAAATAAATAATTGTATTGATTCCTATTGTTAATGCGCTATGATAAATTATAGACTAGGTTAGAAGTTGTATGGACACTTACTCTTGCATGGAATTTTGTTATATCTCTGCATCTTTTTTTCCTTCAATTTGCGTTCCAGGGAAGAATCAGCCTCCATTTCTGTTGTACCTCTAAATAAATATAGTCACTATTTTAATTGACAGGACTGATTTTGCCTTTGCTGTAAAAAGGTTTCTGCACATTATAAAAATTGTTAGACATATTAGCGTTATCCGCATAAATTGGAGATGATTCATGTCAAAATCAAATAACATTTATACCTATCGCGGTGGAGAAAAAATTGAACTGAAAAAAAGTCCCAATCAAATGGTCGTCAGAATTTTGCCGGATGATCTTGATGATGAGGCTATTATCAAATCCGAACAGGTTTCTTCAGCATCGACCCGGCTGACAACCCGTGCCGATGCCCTGGAGTCTATGATGACTCGCAGCCGCCTGCTAGCACCGACACACCATGCTTATTATGAAGCTGAAAGCGGTAAGGAATTGCTGACCAGCGATCGCATAATTGTGACTTTTTATAATGCCCTGTCTGATCAGCAGATCGATGAGTTTGCCACACGCTATGCTCTGATCATCAAGGAAAAATACAGTAATCGGGATTATCTTTTTCAATTGACCAATTATACCGGTATGAATCCAGTTAAACTGGTGGTTCGGCTCACTGAAGACGAGGATCTGGTGGAAAATGCTGAGCTTGATTTGAATCAGCGAATGCATGTTTATAATGTCCCCATACCCAATGATCCGGAATACCTTCAGCAGTGGCATCTGCATACTAATTTTAATGATGCGGATTATGATCCCCGTTCATCCACTTTGTGTGAAGATGCATGGCAGTTATTAGGTCATTATGGCAATGAAGAAGTTGTGGTTGCAGTCAGTGATGATGGTTGTAAACTGGATCATGTTGATTTTGATTCGGATAGAAAATTTTCGGACTGGGGATATTTACGCGGCAGTCGCCTGATCAAATCCTCTGATATCGATGCCGATACAAATGAAATGTATAAATCAGGCTCTAATCATGGTACCTCATGCTGCGGTGTTATCGCAGGTGAAGTGGATGCAAGGTTAACCGTCGGTGCTGCGCCGGGTTGCCGCTTGCTGCCTGTACAGTGGGAATCATCAGGTCCTTCTTTATTTATCAGCGATTCCAAATTATTAACCGTGTTAAATTTTATTGCTGATAAAGCGGACGTTATGTCTAATTCCTGGGGCGGTGTGCCGACCAGTTTGTGGTCATTGCAAGTGATTAATCGTATCAAGGAGCTGGCGCAAAATGGCGGACGCCGGGGAAAAGGCATTGTCTTCCTGTGGGCGGCCGGGAATGAAAATTGTTTGCTCAATTACCATGCTGATCAGGATGTGCCTTATGATCATGGCGTTGAAGAGCAGGGCGGTTCTCTCGTGTGGGTGGGGGTTAACAGTACCAAAGTGTTTCGCAATAATCTGGTCGGTATCCCCGGTATAATGCATATTGCAGCTCTGGCCAGCACGGCCAGACGCAGTCATTACTCCAATTATGGTCCGGGAATTTCTCTGTGCGCGCCAACCAGTAACAGTCATACCTATTATCGTATGATTGTCAGGGGACTGGGTATTACCACAACAACCGGTAGTGCCGGCGGAGTCACTGAAAATTTTGGCGGTACTTCCAGCGCAACACCGCTGGTTGCCGGGATTAGTGCTTTAACTCTTTCTGCGAACCCGAATTTAACGGCGCTTGAGGTCGTTGAAATTTTAAAACAGACGGCATTCAAGGATTTGAATTTTGATGCTTATCCTCGTACGCCAGCGGCGAGTTTTGATAATGATACCAGTTGGGACGTATCGCCCATTGCTCCGTTTGACCAGGGTGATTTTATCGATAATGGCGATACCGAAGGCAGTTGGAGCCCCTGGTTTGGTCATGGCCGGGTCAATGCCGAGGCGGCTGTTGCCGAAGCACTAAACCGCTTGCAGCCGGGAGGAGAAAAAAAGTTTAGTGGTCGCTCTATGCCGGACAGAAGCATTCCGGATAATAACAGCAGAGGCATCAGGGATCGCATTATTTGTGAAGACAATTTTATCATCAGTTCGGTAACGGTCAGTGTCGATATTAGTCACACTTATATCGCTGATTTAAAGCTGTCTTTGATTTCACCGTCCGGTACCATAGTCGTACTACACAATCGTGCCGGAGGCAGCGCTAATGATATCCACAGTACCTATACTGGCCGCGATGTACCGGCATTACTCGGTCTTGGCAATGAGCCGGTTAATGGTGAATGGACATTGCTGATCCAGGATTTGGCCGCCTATGATCGTGGTCGCTTGCAGGGTTGGTCTGTGGATATTAACGGTCGTGAAGATAACACGGTGTTTGTTGAAGAGAGTCCCGGCGTTATTATTCCTGACAACCAACGAGATGGAATTGAAAGGCAACTGGCGGTGTCGGCTGCAGGCCTGCTGGATGATATTAAGGTGGAGCTGGATATTACTCATACCTATATCGGTGATTTAATGGTTGAATTGACAGCGCCTGATAATAGCTCTGTCCTGTTACATAACCGTAGCGGGGGAACTTCTGACAATATCATTAAAGAATACACTTTGCTAAACACCACTGCCTTACAGGATCTTCGTGGTGTTTCAATCAAGGGTAACTGGTCATTAAAAGTATCTGATCATGCGGGTTATGATCAGGGTAAGCTGAATCACTGGGCCTTGCAGATAAAACCCGGCTAACAGTATCGGCATTCAATCCCATAACGGAGGTCGTTATGCCTGTCATCCATAGCAATGAAACAGACCCTGTCGAATACGCCATACTCAAGCTGCCCGCAGAGCTTGTGGATCAGATTGAGATACGTTTTGCTCAGGTGCATACACGTGATCATTTTAACCCTGAAAACTGGCGCTCTGAGCAACTCTTGCCTGACCCTGACAGACCGGGCTGGTATCAAATTGATCTCAATGCACTGAATATAGCCGACGGTACCTATGAGTATGAGTTTATACTGGATAATCATACCAGTCAGCCCATCGCTGATCCGTTTGCTGATGAGATCACACGGTTTGGTGGCTATCGTGGTATTTTTCATATTCTTGATGGTAAACGCTGGCGCGCTCCCTTTAGCTGGGACGACGAGTTTGCCAATGAGCTGACTCTTGCCAATAATCACCAACTGATTATCTATGAAATGCCCATGCGCTGGATGGAAAGTGCACCGGAAAAAATTCGTCAGGTTGGTTTGGGTACCTTTGAAAAAACAGTGTTTGCCCATCTGGATGACTTGCAGAAACTGGGTATCAATGCCATTGAATTATTACCCGTGCAGGATTCAGCAGATACCTTAAACTGGGGTTATGGTACGCGTTTTTTCTTTGCGCCAGACCTGGATATGGGACCGCTGCTGGATTTAAAGTTCTTTGTAAAGCATTGTCATCGTCGGGGCATTAGAGTTATTTTTGATATTGTCATGAACCATGCCCGCCTTTGTCCATTGTCTTATTTGCACCGTTTACGATACTTTCTTGACAACACGGATGAGGAACGA
>DRNA01000400.1 GCA_011322365.1 Aeromonadales bacterium
AACCAGTTGATGTACAAAGGAAGAATTGGCGCCATTTTCCAGTAAGCGCCTGACCAGATAAGGTAATAATTCATTGTACAGCCCAACCGGGGCGTAGATTCGACAGCTAATCGGTGTTTCGGCCTGTTGTTGTTCCTTTAACACTTCATCATAAAGTGCCTCGCCCATCCCATGTAGCCGCTGAAACTCAAAATCCCGGTTATCTTTGGCAATGGACAGAATATTGGCAATGGTTTGTGCGTTATGGGTAGCAAATTGCGGGTAGATATGATCAACCAAACTAAACAGATAACGGGCGCAGGAGAGATAAGAAATATCGCTGGCAGCTTTACGGGTGAAAACCGGATAACTTTTTAAACCGCGTTGTTGCGACCATTTGATTTCAGAATCCCAGTAGGCTCCTTTCACCAGACGAACAGGAATTCGCCTGTCGAGTTCGGTGGCTAACTGATTGACCCAGCCAAGAACGGGTAACGCTCTTTTGGAATAGGCCTGGACCACCAGCCCAAGGCCACTCCAGTCTTTACAGACGTCGCTACGGTATAGGTTTTCAAATAACTCCAGCGAAATTTCCAGCCGATCCGCTTCTTCGGCATCAATGCTGATAGCCACATCCACAGCTTTTGCAGTTTGAGCCAGTTCGGCGAGTTTGTGACCAAGTTCCTTCAGCACTCGGTCATGTTTGCTGACATCGTATCGGGGATGGAGCGCTGAAAGTTTAATTGAAATGCTGGGTGCCAACAGATCTTTGGGTTTCTTTTGTTCACCGAGCGTGTTGATGGCATCTTTATAGGCTATAAAATATTTTTCAGCATCATCGGCAGTAAAAGCGGCCTCACCGAGCATATCGAAAGAATGAGTATAACCCTTTTTCCAGGAGGCTTTGCCGCGTTTAAGCGCCTCTTCGATACTGCGCCCGAGCACAAACTGCCGCCCCATAAATTTCATCACCTGATTCAACGCAGCACGAATAACCGGCTCTCCCGTTTTGGCAACTGTCTTGGATAGAATATTGCTGGATTCTCTGGAAAAATCCTTATCCAGGGTGACAAATTTTCCGGTCAGAACCAGTCCCCAGGCCGAAGCATTCACCAGCCATGAATCACTTTTGCCAATGTATGAACGCCAGTCAGCCGAAGCCAGTTTATCCTTGATCAGGCTATTGGCTGAATTGGCATCAGGTATACGCAGCAAGGCTTCGGCAAGACACATCAACACTACACCTTCTTCCGTATCTAGGCTGTATTGGTGCAGGAATGATTCGACCGTATCGCGCTCACCACCTTTGGCACGGACTTTATTAATCAGGGTAATGGTGTGATCGGTAATATATTCCAAATCATCGGGAGAAGACTCCGCCAGCGGGAACAATTGCTCAAGGTAATCATTTTCATCAACCTGATAATTGGAAAAAATAGCGGATTTCCACCGCTGAAGGGATTGTGGCGGTTGGTTAAGGATATCTTTAGCGTTGAACATAATAAGCGCCTTTAAATACGTCATTAAAACCTGCAAAAATACGGAACAGTCTAATCAAGTGCAGGGGTGTAAGCTATGGGAGTCATTATATCCATAGAATATGGTTTGACTAGTCCAACAAGTGGGAAAATGGGAAGAATTATTAAGCTATTCCCTGAAATAGACTGATTAGGTATAGTAAAGAGAAAATTACAGTAAGAACTCACTATTACCAGATTTTATCTGTTTACAGTAGTAAGCAGAATATGATTAACACAATATTGTAAAGTATTTGCCTTGCTTCAATTTAATTGATATCTTTTGCACTGATACAGCAGAGGTTAATTTTTGTCAAAAGTTTATCGGAAAACAGTTGTGGGGAAATTGGCCGTCAGGAAAATTGTGAGTTAAGTTTACTAATCAATATCTGGATAGATAAGTGGTTTCAGTTAGATATGGAATTAAGAAAAAACTCAAATAGTTAAATTACTTTGCATCAATCATGATATGTACAAGAAGATAATTAAAAAAATCATCTTCATGGAGACGAAAATGAAAACAAAAAAAATGGTCAAATCTATAGCTTTCTTAACTGCTTCCAGGTTATTGCGAAATAAGTTCATCAAATATTTTATAATATTTACCTGGTCACTTTTTTCAATCAATACAGTATGGTCTCAGACTTTTAATTCTATAGAACTTCAAACAGATAATTTTAATAGTAATACTGTCAAATTAGCTGATTTTGATGGCGATGGAGACATGGATGCCTTTGTAGGCAATGGCGACAATTTTCCCAACCAAATTTGGTACAATAATGGATTAGGTTTTTTTAAAAACAGTATGCAAAACTTAGGAAATAGTTCTTCTTCCGATGCGGTAATTGGAGATGTTGATGGTGATGGGGATTTGGATATTATTGTGGGAAATGCTTTTAATAATGCAAACAAAGTTTGGTTAAATGATGGCAATGGTAATTTTACTGATAGTGGTCAATCTCTAGGTGTAGGTGACACTCAGACACTAGATATAGGAGATTTGGATGGTGACGGAGATTTGGATATTATTGTAGGAAATGCAAATTCTCAGGGGAATAAAGTCTGGTTTAACAATGGCGCAGGTGTTTTTACGGATTCTGGACAGGAACTGGGTAATAATTTCACAAAATCTGTAGCCTTGGGGGATATTGATGGTGATGGAGATTTGGATATATTTTCTGGCAATAGTTTAAATCAGCCAAATAAGGTGTGGATGAATGATGGAACTGGTAACTTTACTGATAGTGGACAGCTGTTGGAAAATAATTCTACTCAATCGGTGGCACTAGGTGATTTAGATGGCGATGGAGATTTGGATGCATTGGCTGGAAATGGAAGTGGAGATTTTAACCGTGTATGGGTGAATGATGGCTCGGGTAATTTTTCATTAAAGAATATTGATATTGGCCGAGGTTTTTCCACAGTAGCCGCTCTGGTTGATCTGGATAATGATGGGGATTTAGATGTATATGTTGTTGGAATAAATAGTCAGGGAGAACAAAATTATTTATGGTTAAATGATGGCTCTGCTAATTTCCAGGTGAGTTCTCAAAACCCGGGGAGTCAATTTATTTTCTCTGTTGATTTTGGAGATTTAGATGATGATGGTGACATAGATATTTTTGTTGGGAATGATATCAATAAGTTTAATGAAGTTTGGTTAAATGAAGGGAATGGTATTGTAAATGATAGTGGTCAGATTTTGGGGAATAGTCTCACGAATACAGTAGCTTTGGACGATTTAGATGGTGATGGAGATTTGGATGCCTATATTGGAAACGGGGAATCTACATCTAATCGTGTTTGGTTTAATGATGGCTCAGGTATATTTTCAGATAGCAACCAGGCATTAGGCAATAGCACTACAAATATTGTAGCTCTGGGTGATCTGGATGGTGATGGAGATTTAGATGCCTTTGTTGGAAATTGGGGAGAGCCTAACAAAATATGGCTAAATGATGGAAACGGAAAATTTATAGATAGTGGACAATTATTGGATAGTGGTTTTACTTGGGCTGTAGCATTAGGTGACCTGGATGGTGATGGTGATTTGGATGCTTTTACTGGGAGTGATGGACAGCCCAAAATGTTATGGTTAAACGATGGGACTGGTAATTTTAGCCTGAGTAACCAGGTTTTCAGTAGTAATTTCACTTTTTCTGTGGCCATAGGGGATTTGGATGGTGATGGGGATTTGGATATTTTTGTTGGAAATAATTTTGGAGAAGGAAATCAGGTTTTGCTTAATGACGGGATAGGAAATTTTACCGATATGGGACAGATTTTAGGTAGTAACAGAACTCGTGCTGTGAATTTATCAGATGTTGATGGAGATGGAGATTTAGATGCTTTTAGTGCAAATGGTCTGGATGAGCCTAATCGCCTCTGGTTAAATGATGGTAATGGTAATTTTACTGATAGCGGACAATTACTTGGAAGTAGTTCAAGTGAAGACATAACAAGTGCTGATTTTGATAATGATGGAGATTTGGACTTTTTTGCCGGCAATTCTCAAGGGGAACCAAACCGCCTTTGGTTAAATGACGGTTTTGGTGTTTTTAGCGACAGTGGGAAAATTTTAGGTAATGGTTTTACCCAGGCTATTGCATCGGGGGATTTCGACGGAGATGGAGATGTTGATGTTTTTGCTGGGAATAGCGGACCTAATCGCCTGTGGCTAAATTCTAACCCTCCAAAATTGATTACTGCGCCTCAATCTCAATTATTGGCTGGGCAAAATTATGATGAAATCTTATCAATTCAGACTGAAACTGGTAATTTAACACTGACACCAGTTAGTTTGCCTGGTTGGCTCAGTTTAAATATTCAAACCTATCTACTAACAGGTACACCTTCAGAAACTGATGTTGGTAATCATACAATAATTATTAACGCTGATGATGGGGTTCAAAATATAGATATTAGTTTTGATGTATCTGTTTTAACAAATATAGCTCCTATATTTACGAGTACGCCGCTTACTTCAGTCGATATTGATAAAGAGTATAGATATGTTGTAACTGCCACTGATGATGGGAGTTTTAGTCTTTCCGTAATTGAAAAGCCTGCCTGGTTGTCATTTGATAAACAAAACAGTGTTTTAAGTGGAACTCCTACAAGCTCAGACACAGGTAATTTTAATGTAATAATCAGGGCTTCAGATGAAGTACAATTTACCGATCAAACTTTTACTGTGACAGTCAAGACAAATGTGAATCCTCCTTCAAATACAAATCCAACTTCTGGAAGTGGTGGGGGATCTATCGATTATATTTTCATGCTGCTAGTTTCATTAGTAACATTAAGAAAAATCTATTTAAAGCCTTATAAGTTAAGAGGAAAATTTGATGAAGTTAAAAAATATTTTTAATAATTTTATAAAAGACAGTAGTATTTATAGTCAATAGCATGGTCAAAATTTATAATGATACTCAAGCCAATTTTCATAAAAGATAGCGGTCGTGTTTCTATTTACTGAAACATCTAAATTTATTCATGATAAAGGTGAAGAAACTCCCGATAAACCTCCGCCATGTCTTTTGGCCTTTCCAGCATGGGCATATGACCGGTTTTGCTGAAAATTTTCACCTTGATGGTTTCTATGCCGGCTTCCCAGGTCTCTACACTGCTGACATGAATGAGTCGATCAAGCTCACCCCAGACGAGTAGTGTAGGGGCTTTGATTTTATGCAGCGAATTATCCAACCTGTTCTCATTGATAAAGTCTGAAAAAATCTGTTTTAATTGTTGGCGTTGGCTGATATATTTTTCGGCAATTGTCGCCAGTACAGATTCAGGAACATAAGGGGGTTTTGCCATAGTCATGGGGTAAAAGGCATCAAATTCTTCGCGGGTGTTGAGCAAAAAGGGATTTTTATTCTCTGCTAAAAGTTTTTCCATATCGCTGGGGACAGGTGAGGTCACTCCTGCAGGATCCACCAGACAAACCGTTGCAGTTCTTTCTGGGAATCGCATCGCAAAATGGGCAGCAATTTCACCACCCATGGAGTTGCCGATAATATGCACCTTATCAATTTTTAATGTGTCGATAAGTTTTAACAGTCGTCCGGCCTGGCTGGGAGAGCTGTAGTTCCAGTTTTTATTGAAACCGGTTTCGCCGTGGCCGGCCATATCGGGGATAAGAAGATTGTAATCGGTTTTAAAAAAACGAGCAAAACGCATCCAGACATCTTTGTCTGCACTGAAACCGTGTAACATTAAAATGGTGGGTTTTTGCAACTGCCGCGTGTGGTAAGCATGAATGATTATTTTTTCATCGGTTTTATTACCATCTTCATTTAAATTTATCTGTTGTTTTTTAAGCCCATAAAGGCGGCTTTCGATGGCAGTAGTAATTTTATAAATAAACTGCCCGGTTTTTTGAGGATACAGTCGGCTGATAATAAAAATGATCACTAAAACAATGATAAAGATAATAATAAAATTCATGTGTTTTGTTCCTTTGATTTTTTTTGTTGAAGTGTCCCATAAAAAACATGATCATTTAGCTTAAAGCGATTAGCCCAACGCCGGAAAGTAAAACTGAAACCGGGAAAAAGTGCTGTGACTTTTCCTGCTTTATTTTTATACCAGCTATTGCAGCGACCACTGTTCCAGACCGTTCCTGTCATCTCTTTATGTATGCATTCAGTATACTGTTGCTCTGCTGCTGATGTAACCTCGATGACTTTTTGTTTTTGCGCCTTGACCTGCTTTAAACTGTGCATGATATATTGTATCTGGGCTTCCATTAAAAACAATGCCGAGGTATGCCCCACATTGGTGTTGGGACCGGAGATAATAAAAAGATTGGGAAACCCCGGCATACTGGTGCCGAGGTAGGCTCTGGGATAGTC
>DRNA01000401.1 GCA_011322365.1 Aeromonadales bacterium
ATTGGTCCTCATAAAACTGCACTGTTTATTCCTGATATTGATAAATGGCAGAAATGGGGTGTAAATATTAAAGCGTTACTGACCACGGTTGATTATGCATTTATCGATGGCACGTTTTATTCAGCTAATGAACTGCCCAGTCGAAATATGCTTGAAATCCCTCATCCATTTGTCAGTGAAAGTTTGCAATTTTTTGGAAATCTATCGTCCAGGCAGAAAAAGAAAATTTTCTTCATCCATTTTAATCACAGCAATCCTTTATTATGGGATTGGAATAAAGCCGGAAAAGCAGCCATAGGGAAAGTGCAGCAGGCCGGCTTTAATGTCGCCACTGAAGGCATGGTGATCGATTTGTGATTGTTCAGGAATGATCATTTGATTTATCACTCTGTGGCAGAGCAAGTTTTACTGATATTCAATTCTATTTGATGAAAATTGTTTAAATTGGTTAAAAAACAAGCAGAAAAGCCGATTTCTTACAAAAATAATCACAAAATGCTATTTGCATAAGTAGTACTTTGTGGAATAATGTCTACTTACTGAATATGAGACATAGTTTAGTTTCACCTTTTATTTTAAATAAACCCGTTTAGGAGTTCCCGATGGATGACAACAAGAAAAAAGCCCTATCAGCCGCTTTAGGCCAAATTGACCGACAATTTGGTAAAGGCTCTATTATGCGACTGGGTGATACTAACCCTGCCCGGGATATTGCTGTTTATTCCACTGGCTCGCTAACGCTGGATATTGCTCTGGGCGTGGGTGGCATTCCCCGAGGTCGGGTGATTGAAATTTATGGCCCTGAATCCTCGGGTAAAACCACCATGACTTTACAGGCTATTGCCAGTTGTCAGAATGAGGGTGGAACGGCTGCATTTATTGACGCAGAGCATGCACTCGATCCAGGTTATGCTGAAAAACTGGGTGTTAATCTTGATGATTTACTGGTTTCGCAACCGGATACCGGTGAACAGGCCTTAGAAATAGCCGATATGCTGGTACGTTCAGGTGCAGTGGACATGGTGGTGATTGATTCGGTAGCAGCATTGACGCCAAAAGCAGAAATTGAAGGCGACATGGGTGATCACCACGTGGGTTTGCAGGCACGTTTGATGTCTCAGGCGCTCAGAAAAATTACCGGTAATATTAGCCGTTCAAATTGTACCGTGATTTTCATCAACCAGATCCGTATGAAAATTGGCGTTATGTTTGGTAATCCTGAAACCACCACGGGTGGCAATGCACTCAAGTTTTATTCATCGGTTCGACTGGATATCCGCAGAATTGGCGCAGTGAAACAAGGTGAAGAGATTGTGGGTAATGAGACTCGCGTAAAGGTGGTTAAAAATAAAGTTGCAGCGCCATTTAAAAAAGCAGAGTTCCAGATCCTTTATGGTCAGGGTATTTCTCGATTGGGCGAAGTAATTGATTTGGGAGTTGATGAAGGACTGGTAGAAAAAGCGGGTGCCTGGTATAGCTATAAGGGCAGTAAAATTGGACAGGGCAAAATGAAATCCATTGATTTCCTCAAAGAACACCCGGAGATTGCCGAAGAAATTGAGAAATTAATCCGAGCAAAGTTATTGCCTTCGGCCGAGGAGAAGTCGGAACAATTATTAAAATCTGCTGAAGTTGAAGAGGTCCCCGTTTAGATTGGTAATGTTTTCCAGCTCTAATTCAGGCTGAGGGTCGAAATCTATGGATACAGCAAGTTATTTATTATTTTTGATGATGACTATGGTAGTGGTTTTTGCCCCAGGACCGGCAGCTATTACAATTGCTTCTCAAGCCGCTGGTAATGGTGGAAAAAAAGCCATTTCAGGTGTGTTTGGCGTAGCAGTTGCAAATTTTCTTTACTTTATGCTCTCGGCTACCGGAATAACATCATTGATATTGGCATCAGCAAATTTATTTTCACTAATTAAATGGCTGGGCGTGGGATATTTGATATATCTTGGTAGTAGTGCGCTTTTTAGCCAGGCGGGTGCTATAAAACTTAACAGTGAAGGACCAGGTAAGAATGGGACTAATCTATTCTTCCAGGGATTATTGGTCGAATTGTCAAATCCGAAGGCTTTGCTATATTTTTCAGCATTGTTACCGCAGTTTATTGACCCTCAAAGAGATATTTTGACGCAAATAGTAATAATGAGTTTGACCTGCTTTACCATAGATATCATCTCTTACAGCACTTATGCTTATCTTGGTCATATTATAGCCAGGGGTTCTGTAAAAAAATGGATGATTAATGTTATTAACAAAACTGTTGGAATGGCGTTGTTGTTTGCTGGACTTAAAATGGCATTTGTTGAAGCCGAACAGTAAGAGTAGTGTGTTTGTGCTAAGCGGTATTTTTATCTCTCTATCCGATTTCATACTATGACAAAGATTAAAAAACAGTCAAGTGCCTGGATGGTAGCGCAAAGTTACCTGGCCAGGCGTGAATATTCCCGAAAAGAATTATCTGAAAAATTAACTTCTCGTGAATTTGCTGCCAATGAAATTGAACGGGTACTGGATGAGCTGGTTAAACGTGGTTGGCAAAGTGACCAACGCTATTGTGAATCCTTTGTACGCTTTCGTGTAATGAAAGGGCAGGGACCTCGTAAAATTCAATATGAACTCCAGCAAAAAGGGGTTAATTCAGAAATAATCACCTCGGTTTTACAGTTGTATGATGCACAATGGCTACAGCTGTGCGAAAATGTGCTCACAAAAAAATACGCGACTACCGAGCCTCTATCTCTGGATGAAAAAGCTAAACGGTATCGCTTTTTAAATACTCGAGGATTTCCTGCCGATATTATCCGGCAGGTGATGGGGTGAGTAAAACTGTTAGTTGAGTAAAAAATGAGTAAGCCATTAATTAATAAAGATATTGTCAGTAGCCAGCAGGTTCGTGATGCCTTCGTCAATTACTTCAAAAGTAAAAAGCATACTGCTGTACCCTCAGCTTCGCTGGTTCCAGCTAATGACCCGACTTTGTTGTTTACCAATGCCGGGATGGTACAGTTTAAGGATGTTTTTCTGGGACAGGAACAGCGGCCCTATAATCGCGCTGTGTCGGTTCAGCGATGTGTAAGGGCAGGTGGTAAGCATAATGATTTAGAAAATGTTGGTTATACCGCACGTCATCATACCTTTTTTGAAATGTTAGGTAATTTCAGTTTTGGAGATTATTTTAAGCAAGATGCCATATTTTTTGCCTGGGAGTTTCTCACCCAGGTTCTCAAATTACCGGAAGATAAACTGTGGGTCACCGTTTATGAAGATGATGATGAAGCTGAAAAAATCTGGTTTGATGAAATTGGAATTGACCAGAGTCGTTTTTCACGACTGGGTAAAAAGGATAATTTCTGGTCAATGGGCGATACCGGTCCCTGTGGCCCCTGCTCTGAAATATTTTTTGATCATGGTGAAGACGTTGCGGGTGGTCCGCCAGGTTCTGCGGATGAAGATGGCGACAGATACATAGAAATCTGGAATCTGGTTTTCATGCAATTTGAAAAAACCGCCGATGGTAAAATGACACCATTGCCGAATCCTTCAATTGATACAGGCATGGGTCTCGAAAGAGTGGCCGCCATCATGCAAAATGTTCATAGTAACTATGAAATTGATATCTTTCAGTATCTTATCAAAGCGTCAGCTAAGGCAGTGAATTGTAATGATCTAAAGCAACAGTCATTGCAGGTTATTGCCGATCATATTCGATCCTGCGCTTTTCTGCTTGCCGATGGCGTGATTCCATCAAATGAAGGTCGGGGCTATGTATTACGCCGAATTATTCGTCGTGCAGTGAGACATGGTTTTAAATTAGGTGGCAAACCGGGCTTTTTTTCATCATTAGTTGAACCTTTGTGTCAGATTATGGGCGAAGCTTACCCTGAACTGGTAAAGGCAAAACAACGCGTTGAAAAAAGCTTACTTCGAGAAGAAGAGCAATTTGCCAAAACGCTCTCTCAAGGCATGGAGTTACTTGAAAAAGAACTCAAGCAGTTAAATTCCGATACCATACCCGGCAGTTTAATATTCAGATTATATGATACTTATGGTTTCCCGGTAGATTTGACCGGTGACATCGCTCGGGAAAAAGGTTATCAGGTGGATGAAGCTGGCTTTGAAGTTGAAATGGATGCTCAGCGATCACGCTCAAGAGAAGGCAGTAATTTTGGTGTGGACTATAGAGAAGCTATTCGTACAGGGATAGAAACTCAATTTGTGGGTTATGACTCCCTTGAGGTGGACACTCAACTTGCCGAGATTATTAAAAATGGGGAAAAAGTAAATAGTATCGAAAAGGATGAAACCGGGATGCTAATTTTGCCTGAAACCACTTTTTATGCTGAATCAGGTGGACAGGTAGGCGATATTGGTCGAATTATTAGCTCTGCTGGTGAATTTAAGGTCACGGATACCACCAAATCCGGCAAGGCTTTTTTGCATCATGGCCACATGGTTTCTGGTAAATTTGAGCCTGGAGATAAGGTTGAAGCGGTAGTAGAAACTGAAAATCGTCGAGCAACTGCTCTGAATCACTCAGCGACACATTTATTGCATGCAGCATTACAAAATGTCTTGGGTGATCATGTCATGCAGAAGGGCTCCATGGTCTCCAGTGAGCGACTACGCTTTGATTTCGCCCACCCCGAGCCCATGACCGAGCAGGAAAAATTAACGGTAGAGAGACTGGTAAATCAACAGATCAGAGCGAATCATGCTGTTGTTACGGAGATAATGTCAGCGGAAGATGCAAAAAAAGCAGGAGCCATGGCTTTATTTGGTGAAAAATATGGCGACGAAGTCAGGGTGCTTAGCATGGGATCGTTTTCGAAAGAACTCTGTGGTGGTACTCATGTAAAGAACACTGGTGATATCGGATTGTTTAAATTAATTAACGAAACCGGTATAGCTTCAGGCGTGAGACGTGTGGAAGGACTTACCGGAGCTACTGCGATAGATGCTATGCAGGCTGATAGCAGATTACTACACGCTATTGCTGCACAGTTTAAAACCACACCAGAGCAGATAAATGAAAGAATTAAACTACTCACTCAACAGTTAAAAGAATCTCAAAAATCAGCTCAGGCATTGCAAACCAAACTGGCTTTGGGCACAGGTTCCGATCCTTTAGCGGATGCCGTAAAAGTTGGTGATATCAGTGTACTCTGCAAAACCTACGATGGCCTCGATGCAAAAGCACTCAGGGATACAATGGATAAGCTCAGGGACAAAATGGCTCAGGGTGTTGTTGTATTAGCTTCAGTCAATAATACTAAAGTACAGCTAATTGTCGGTGTCAGCAAAGCCTTGTCCGAAAAAATTCATGCCGGGAAATTAGTCGGTTATCTGGCTGAACAACTCAGCGGTAGAGGAGGCGGTCGAGCAGATATGGCACAAGCCGGTGGTAGCGATGCCGCTGCTCTGCCGAGAGTGATGGAATCAGCAAAAGACTGGGTAGCCGAGCAACTTTGAAAGAAAATGCATTAGAAACTACTAATATTTAAATTTAAGGCTTGAAACTTGTTATCAACAAAAGGATAATGATGGTGCAGGTTGGGCTCTTTGGATATTGAATTTTATTTTCTAATGACAGGAAAGTGGAATCGATGTGTTATTAAAGAGTGGAGTTGTATCACAGCTGAAAAGCTTTTATGGAGACTGAAGATGTTAATTTTAACACGTAGAGTTGGTGAGACTTTAATGATTGGTGACGAAGTCACCGTTACGGTATTGGGTGTCAAAGGTAATCAGGTTCGAATAGGTGTTAATGCACCAAAAGAGATATCTGTGCACCGTGAAGAAATTTATCTCCGCATCCAAAGAGAAAAAGACCTGGATCAGAATCCAAATCAAGATCAGGACAGTGTCGGCAACGTTTAGTCGTTATCGATTCAAAAAATTAAGTCGATTTCCGACTTGCATTTTTTTCCTATTCAGGTAACATCCCCGCCGTTGTTAATATCATGTATCTTAATAACGGTGAGGGGATAATTCCAGATTAATTAAACCCAAACAAACCAGAACATAAAATATAAATTTTGTGTTGAGATGGAGAGGTGGCCGAGAGGCTGAAGGCGCTCCCCTGCTAAGGGAGTAAGGGTGTTAAAGCCCTTCGAGGGTTCGA
>DRNA01000402.1 GCA_011322365.1 Aeromonadales bacterium
GTATAGGGAAAGCTGTTGCAAAAGGATTGGCTCAATATGGTGCCACAGTCATTCTGCATGGCAAAAATGTAAAAAAACTTGAAGCACTTTATGATGACATTGAAGCCTCAGGTTATCCTCAACCTGCCATGACACCACTGGATCTCGGAACAGCAACTGAACTGGAGTATCAACAGTTTACCCAGGCCATTGGAGAGGAATTTGGTCGTCTGGATGCGGTTATTCATAATGCTGGAATTTTGGGCGATTTGTCCCCCATTGAACATTATGAAAAAGCCACCTGGGATAAGGTCTTACAAATTAACCTCACTGCTACATTCAGTTTAACCCAGGCCACATTACCTTTATTAAAAGAGTCAAAGGATGCTTCCATAGTATTCACCTCCTCGGGTGTAGGTCGTCAAGCTCGTGCTTACTGGGGAGCCTATGCCGTTTCCAAGTTTGGAGTAGAAGCATTGATGCAAATCCTCGCTGATGAACTGGAAACGAATACTTCCATTCGTTGTAATAGTCTTAACCCTGGAGCAACGAGAACAGCTATGCGTGCTAAAGCCTTTCCCGGTGAAGATGCTGAAATGTTACCACGACCTGAACAGTTATTACCCGCCTACCTCTACCTGTGTGGAGCAGACAGCAGTAAAGAAAACGGCAAGGCATTCAATGCCAGAGACTTTTTTACACTTTAATACCCATCCAGTTTCTGGCGGCAATATTTTGCCGCCTCTTTGCAAAACCTGATGAAAATTGAACTAACCCATTGATATTAGCTGTCAAAAAAATGTCACTGCTAAGGAATGACCTTGCCGCCATATATAAATCAAAGCATAACCTGTTGATTATTAACAAATAATATAATTGGCATAGAAATAGCATTAGCATGTATGTTTTAAGCTGTAATCTGCAGCATGTTATTTTTAATTTTACAGGAAACCTTTATGCAAGGCATGACCCAATCAAATCCTGAAAATATTCCTGATTTGTCGCTAATTGCATCATCAACTCAGGATGAGCACGAAAAAGAAGCCCTAATCCAGACCATTCAATCCCTCAGTCTGGAATTACAGCAAACTTTGGTCATTGATAACCTGCTGCATATCTTTTGCGAAAAAGTTGCTGCACTGATACCTTGTGATAGTGTTGCTTACGAAAATAGTGTAAAAGACATTTCCTGGCAAAGCGGGGAAACAGCTCAACACCTTTGTCAATATGAGTTGACATTAAACGATGAATCTCTAGGCTCGGTCTGTTGTACTCGCTCACATCCTTTCTCTGCCCATGACTTGCAGGTTATTGAATGGTTGGTAGCTATATTAATTTATCCTGTACGCAATGCCCTGCTTTACCTTGAAGCACTATCATCTGCACTTAAAGATGGTTTAACTGGTGCCGGTAATCGCATGGCTTATGATGAAGCTATTTCCAGAGAAATGGATAAGGCACTAAGAAATAATCAGAAAATGGCATTATTAATCATCGATATCGACCATTTTAAAAATTTCAATGATAACTACGGTCATGCAACAGGCGACAAAGTTCTTGCCGCTGTGTGTAAAGAAATGCAGAAAACACTGCGACGATCAGATTTATTATTTCGTTATGGCGGTGAAGAATTTGCGGTAATTCTAAGCCCCTCTGATAGCCATCTCGCAGAACAGATAGCCGAACGATTACGACAATCAATTGCCAATCTCAGATTGGGTCAGGGTAAAGAGAAATTATCCATCACTATTAGTTTAGGGGCCGCAGAAATAAAACAAAAAGACACGCCAGAAAAGATTTTTAAGCGTGCAGATAAGGCACTATACAGTGCTAAAAATAATGGTAGAAACCAGGTCGGCATTGCAGCATAAAAATTGTAATCACACAATAATAAAAATATTTTAAAGTGTTTTTTTTAAAAGCTTTAAAAGGGGGAATAATTTTTATGCTGCATTTTTTTCAAGTTTACTATTTTTGGTGAAGGAATTCGCTCCTACGTGAAGGCTGCTATTGTTTTTGCCAGGGATGGTGTGTATACCCAGATTCAGCTTGATATAGCAGAGCTAATCATGAATAAACTCACCCTGCTTTAAGTTTTTATTGCCGCCTCATACACCGCTCTGGTGACTTCATCATGGGCATGTTGATTGAGTACCGAAGGGATTAACGCATCTTCCTTTGCCAAAGAGGAAAGCATTTCAGCTGCCGCAATTTTCATCTCATGGGTAATATGTTTTACTCCTGCATCCAGTGTACCTTTAAAAAGCCCCGGAAAAGCCAGCATATTATTGACTGTTTTACCGTCTGAGGCATAACTTGCGCCCTGTGCAAGAGCCACTTCCGGTTCAATTTCCGGGTCGGGATTCGTTAATGCCATAATAATCTGACCGTCCCTGACCATTTCCGCTTTAATTAAACCCTTCACACCCGTAGTTGCTACCACAATATCTGCACTAGCCATCAATTGTTCAATACTGACTGCCTTACCACCTATATCATTTAGACGATCTTTGGCATCCAGGTGAATATCGCTTCCCAGTACCTCTTTCACACCATAATCCATTAACAATCGACAGATCCCCATGCCGGCAGCGCCCAGTCCTATCTGACCGAACACTCGATTTTTAAGATCAATGCCCACGCGCCTTGAAGCGGTTAGCAGCGCGGCTAATACTACAATAGCCGTGCCATGTTGATCATCATGGAAAACCGGCTTGCTGATAGTTGAAATTAATTTTTCTTCAATGGTAAAACATTCAGGTGCCTTGATATCTTCAAGCAGGATCGCACCAAAAGACGGGGCAATATTGGTAATGGTTTCTATAATTTTCTCAGGATCTTTTTCATCAATTAAAATAGGAATACCGGATAAACCCGTTAATTCTGCCATAATGGCAGCCTTACCTTCCATTACCGGCAGACCGGCTTCAGGACCAATATTTCCCAGGCCTAAAATGGCACTGCCATCGGTAACAATCGCCACGGTATTTTGAATATTAGTATACTGAGTGATTTTTTCGGGTGATGCTTTTATGGCCTCACAGACTCGAGCAACACCCGGTGTATAAACATCCCTTAGCACTTCCAGAGAATTAATATCAATTTTAGAAATGGTGTGTATTTTGCCACCTTTATGTCGATTAAAAACTCGATCAGATTTTCCAGTGACCAGCGTTTCCGGCAGGGAATTTATTTCGGCAACAATTTCAGCAATATTCAGGCTATCATCATATTCTATGGTTAATTCCCAGATGGTATCTTTATCCAGCCGCCTGACTGCATTTAATCCTTCAACCGTTATTCCATGATCCCCGACTACAGTCAGCACTTTTGCCATATTTCCCGGCTGGTGAGGAGCTTCAACCAGCAAAATTTCAACCACTCTCACCGCGTTCGCCCTCGACGATTTTGGGGTGCTTGCCTGTGCTTTGTAGCAACATGGCGTTCATTGGTTTTTTTAGTCGACCTTTTACTTTTTGCTGCAGTATCCTGGCTAACATAGCGACTTTTAATAGTGCGCTTACCCGGTGAGTTTTTATCTTCTGCTATTTCAGCTTTATAATCAACGCTCTGCATGATAGCTTTAATTTCAGCACTGGTGAGATACTTCCACCGGCCCCGAGGTAATTCTCTATCAAGATTGCAAACACCATATCGTAATCGAATTAAACGGGAGACTTTGATGCCATTTTGCGATTCCCATAATCGTCTGACTTCCCGATTTCGCCCCTCACTTAAACTCACATGATACCAGTGATTCATACCTTCACCACCAGCATCGACAATTTTATGAAATGATGCAGGACCATCATCAAGCTGAACACCTTTTCTTAAACGTTTTTTCATCTCATCGGTCACTTCACCAAATACACGCACCGCATACTCACGTTCAATTTCACTGGAAGGATGCATGAGTCGATTCGCCAGTTCGCCATCATTGGTGAATAACAACAGACCGGATGTATTGGTATCGAGCCTGCCAATCTGAACCCAGCGGCTATGATAAATTTTAGGTAATGAATCAAAAACCGTGGCTCGGTTCTCAGGATCTTTACGCGTACAAACCTCTCCTTCCGGTTTGTTATACATAATGATACGTACTTTATTTTTCTTAATGGCGTCATCGTGAATGGCCACACCATCTACCCTGATTTTATCTTCTTCTTTTACGCGATCACCCAGGCTCGCCAGCTTTCCATTAACACTGATCCGACCGTCTTTTATCCAGCGTTCGGCCTCCCGTCTCGAACAAAATCCAGCTCTGGCAATAACTTTGTGTAATTTTTCATCAGCCATATGCTCTCTGGAGTGCTTTTTCATATTTTGAGGTTTAATGGACACGATCAGACTCGATTGAAAGGGATTCACCGGAGACTTCTTCCAGTATTTCCATGGATTTAATGTGCTCTTTTCCTTCAATTTCATTTTCGAGTACATTACTGTCGGTATCACTGTCGGCATCGGTTGATTCTGTATCAACAGATGCTTTATTCTCAACGCTGGCCTGTGGCTCGCTTTGTTTTATTTCGCTAGTTTCATCGGTAACCGTCTCACCTATTTGTTGAGGAATTTTGTGTTCCAGATCCAACTCGGGCGTCAGGCTTTCCAGATCTTTAATTTCTGCCAACGTTGGTAATTCATCCAGTGATTTGAGATTAAAATAATCCAGAAAAATCTTTGTAGTGGCATAAAGAGCCGGACGACCGGGCACATCCCGATGGCCAACAACTCTAACCCATTCCCGTTCAAGAAGAGATTTAATAATACTGGAGCTGACACTAACGCCACGAATTTCTTCTATTTCAGCTCGAGTTACCGGTTGACGGTAGGCTATTAATGACAACGTTTCCAATGATGCCCTGGAATAGCGTGCAGGTCTTTCTTCCCATAATTTCTGAATCCAGGGGGCAAACTCCTGTCGCGATTGAAAGCGCCAGCCTGAAGCGACTTCTTCAAGTGATACGCCTCGGTCAGTGTAATCTTCCATCAGAGAAGCCAAAGCTAATTTTATTTCAGGATTCGAAGGCCGTTGTTCATCTTCGAATAATTTGCCCATATGTTCAATTGTTAAAGGACGACCCGCAGCGAAAAGTGCTGACTCAAGAATTCGCTTCAATTTTATTTCATCAAGACTCATGCTCTACTCCTGTCCATTCGGCTTCATCATCGGCTGCCGTAGTGATTTGACCTTTTGCCCGCACATGTATAGGGCCATAGGCTTCTGTCTGAATAATCTCAATTAAGGTTTCTTTACTTAATTCCATAATGGCCAGAAAGGTTACCACAATACCCGCCCGACCTTCTTCAACTGGAAACAGGGTAATAAAATCAGTAAACCTCTCAACGTCAAGCACCGCAAGCACATTCGTCATTCTTTCTCGAACAGAAAGTGTTTCTTTCTGGATATTATGACTACTAAACATTTCCGCACGATTTAAAACATCTTTAAGCGAAAGTAGTAACTCCCTTAAATCAACTTCCGGCAAGGGCTTAACTAATTTCAAATCGGGTGTTTTAGCTGAAGCCATGAAAATATCTCTACCTGTACGGGACAGATTATCGACATCTTCAGCGGCCTGTTTAAATTGTTCATATTCCTGTAAACGTCGAATCAAATCCGCCCGGGGATCATCTTCTTCATCTAGCGATTTAGGTTTTGGTAATAACATCCTTGATTTAATTTCGGCCAACATGGCCGCCATTACCAGATATTCAGCTGCAAGTTCCAGGCGTATCGCTTTCATTAATTCAACATATTCCATGTACTGTTTGGTAATCTCAGCAATAGGAATATCCAGAATGTCCAGGTTCTGCCGTTTAATAAGATACAACAACAAATCCAGTGGACCTTCAAAAGTTTCCAGAAAAACTTCCAGTGCATCCGGGGGTATATACAGATCTTTTGGCATCTGCATCACAGCTTCACCCTGAACCAGAGCGATGGGCATTTCTTCCTGCACATGCTGAGGTGGATGCAAAATATTTTCAGTTGGTTGTTTTTCTGTCAAAATTGTTTACTCATTCTATGAATATGTTTTTTGCTTAAATTTATGATTAACGGTAATTTAATCCCATGGCTTCCCGCACTTCTTCCATGGTTTCCCTGGCGGCTGTTCTAGCCTTATCGCCACCTTCCTGAATGATGTTTTTCACTACCTCAGGTTGTTCTTCGTAACTTTTAGCACGTTCCTGTATGGGGGCCAATTCTTTGCATATTCCGTCAATAACCGGTTGCTTGCACTCAATACAGCCAATACCCGCACTGGTACAACCCTTTTTAACCCAGTTTTTGACTTCATCATTGGAATATACCTGATGCAGCTGCCACACAGGGCATTTTTCTGGATCGCCCGGATCGGTTAATCTCACACGAGCAGGATCGGTAGGCATGGTACGAATTTTCTTTTCCACATCCTGAGGTTTTTCTCTTAGTGATATGGTGTTGTTGTAAGATTTTGACATTTTCTGGCCATCAAGTCCCGGCATTTTAGAATGTGGCGTCAACAATGCCTGTGGCTCGGGGAGGATCTGTTTACCCGTTCCTTCCAGATAACCAATTAAGCGTTCTCTATCACCATGAGAAATACTCGCATGTGAACTTAATAATGCATGCGCTTTTGCTACAGCTTCATCATCACCAGCTTCCTGGAATGCTTTGCGTAAACTGCGATACAATTTGGCATTCTTTTTACCAAGCTTTTTTACCGCCTGTTCTGCCAGTTCTTCAAAATTTGCTTCACGGCCATAAAGAAAATTAAAACGACGGGCAATTTCCCGACTCATTTCAATATGGGGTACCTGATCCGCCCCCACTGGCACCTGTCCCGCGCGGTAAATCAAAATATCGGCTGCCTGCAACAATGGATATCCTAAAAAGCCATAGGTTTGCAGATCTTTTTCTTTTAATTTTTCCTGTTGCTCTTTATAGGTAGGTACACGTTCAAGCCAGCCCAATGGTGTCATCATGGAGAGTAACAGATGCAATTCTGCATGCTCAATCACATGGGATTGAATAAAAAGTGTAGCTGAACCCGGATTAATACCGGCGGCCAACCAGTCAATTACCATTTCCCAGCTACTTTGCTGGATCTGCGACGGATTATCGTAGAGTGTAGTTAACGCATGCCAGTCAACCACACTAAAATAACAGTCATATTCATGCTGTAATGCCGCCCAATTTTTCAGGACACCATGATAATGCCCCAGGTGCAATCGACCGGATGGTCGCATACCAGAAAGAATACGATTATTGGCTGACATGAATTTAAACTACCCCAAATAGGAAACACCGGTAACTGCCGGACTAAAAGAACAGAGTCTAACAAAAATGTGCTTTTACTGACATCTTAAATTAAAGATCCTCGGTTAAAGATTATCAGAAGGTAAATATGAAGATGCAGGTTTCAAAGCTCAGGCAGGATGTTAGAGCAAGGCGTAACTTGAAGGATTATGGGTATATACCCGTTCTACTTGAAGATGCCTGTTTCAGAGTTCAGACGGGATGTCAGAGCAAGGCGCAACTTGCAGCTAATGTTTATTACCTTAGCAAAAAAAGTTGCAAAGCTTCCGCTCCCAGCTCACGCCCCTTACCTACATCCGTGTAGGCAACGCAGCGCTGGCTTCCTGTCTGAGCTCCCGAAGGGCAAGAGGATAAGTGCTCATCTCCCGCGTTATAAAAGGTCAAGTTAGACAGGAAATTGCTCCTTGCATTTCCTGCATACCATCCATCCATGGATATAAATGACTAACACTTCACTTTTATGCCTTGAATCTGTACGCTTCTTCTCTTGCTGTAATCACGCATCTTCAAGTAGAACGGGTATAAGTTATAGCAGCTCTTCAATAGAGCCAGCGCCCTCTCGTATGAGTTCAGGTGAGTCTCCGGTTAAATCTATGACAGTGGTGGCTTCATTACCACAAAAACCTGCATCAATAATCAAATCCACCTGCTTATCCAGTTTCTCCCTGATTTCTTCAGCGTCCAGAAACATCTCTGATTCACCAGGCAGGATTAAACTGGTATTCATAATAGGTTCCCCCATCGCTTCAAGCAGATCCAGAGCTATTTGATTATCCGGTACGCGAAAACCAATGGTTTTACGTTTCGGATGCTGTAGTCTTCGAGGTACTTCTTTGGTGGCTTTAAGAATAAAAGTATAAGGACCGGGAGTATGAGATTTTAATAATCGATAGGCACTGTTATTAACAATGGCATAAGTACCTAATTCAGATAAATCATGGCAAACCAGGGTAAAATGATGTTTGATATCCAGCTCACGAATTCGCCGAATACGTTGCAATGCTTCTTTATCACCAATATGACAACCCAACGCATAACCCGAATCAGTGGGATAAACAATAACGCCACCCTTACGCAACAGCGCCACTGCCTGGTTAATGTACCGGGGTTGGGGATTCTGGGGATGTATTTGAATGAACTGTGCCATAACCTGGATTAACGAAGAAGTAATGGCATTGATTATATCGGTTATAGACCCTTAATCAAAATAAAATATCATCGTCATCATCAGCGTTACTGCTGCTCGAAGCTGGAGAAGAGGTAACACTAGCTGGCACCTGAATTTTAGGACTGTTTTTAGCTTCTTCGTGCTCGATAATTTTGGCAATTTCATGTTGTAGTAAGGATAAATTATCCATCACTTTGCTACTTGCCATTTCCATTTTTTGCAGATGCTCGATTGCCTTGTCATCTTCACCCTTTGCCTGTGCTTTGAGTCCTTCCAGGCCATAATAATGCACATCGCGATGAGGAACTTCCAGTTTTCGATAATTATCTGCCCGAGAATATTTTTCAGCACCTTCACCCTCATAATACCATTTCCCCAGGCGACACATAGTATGATCGGCGAAATCGCCTATCTCCTTATGGGAGGTACCCATATACAGAGAATAAACTTCTGACTTCCACACCACATGATCCAGTTTGACTGTTTGAATAAAGCTTTCAGCCGATGAGCGACCAATAATATGATGCATATCCTGCGATAAACCCATTACTTCTGTGACGGTACCCAGAACCAGATCGGCTGAGGTGGTTAAATCTGCACATTTATTGGCGATGGAACGACTACTGGTATCGACTTCATCAGTTTCTGATCCAATGGTTCTGACCAGAGCACCAATTTCAGAGGTAGCTTCATTGGTTCTTTTAGCCAGGTTTCTCACCTCGTCAGCCACCACAGCAAAACCTCGCCCCTGTTCACCGGCTCTGGCAGCCTCAATGGCAGCATTTAATGCCAGCAAATTGGTTTGCTCGGAAATATCATTAATTAAACCCACAAATTTTTCAATACCATTGGCCACTGATTTCAGTTCACTGACTTGATCACAGGAGGCATTAGCATCATTTTCAATATCTTTTAAGGAATTTCCAATCTGGCCAAGAGTTTGTGTTGTTTGCCCGAAAATTGCACTGGATTGTGCCAGTTTTTCCTTTTCAGTTTGTAGTTGTCCAGCGGATGTAGCAATGGCATTTCGAATATCATCTACACCTAACGTAGATTGCAACCAGAGATTTTTCACTTTATTAAAACGATTAGTTAATTCCAGGTTTTTCTCGCGTGCCATATCCGCCACAGTTTTAATCGCTTTTGAAAGCTCAAGTTCCTGCGAAATCCGGGTATTCTCTTCCAGCAATTGTCGCAATTGATTTTCCAGTTCAGTAACGCGCTTCTTATTTTTTCCCCACATATACCACTCACCTGTTTACGTTAACTTAAATCAGTACACAAATTAATGTTTTCCTGACCAAATCTGAAAAAGAATGCATTCTTTAACAGCATCACCTTAAATTAACTCAAATCCAATTTCTGCGAATGGAACCACTTTTAACCATTTGCTGGATGTTATTCATATCCTTATTGATCGCCCTGAAGTTGCAAGGTTCTCTCATTTTAAGAATTTGTTGATTTAATACGTTTAATTTTAGTTAATTTATCAACTTTAGCAACGCTAAGAGATTATTTAATATCGATTTAGCTAGAAATCATTCCATATGGGCTGGATATCGGCTGGAAAATAAGGAACTTTACCTAAATCAGCCCAAACCTGATAAGGATGGTGAAAATCTGAACCCTGGGATCCAGCTAACGAAAAGGTATTAGCTAATCGAACCAAATGCCTTTGCTGTTTTGGTTTGATACCTGGATAGGCAACTTCCAGTGCGGTACCGCCCACAGCAGAAAAATCTTCAACTAATTCATACAGTGTTGAATTATTCAACCTGTACCTTGTCGGATGGGCAATAACCGCTTTTCCACCCGCTTTTCTAATGATAGTGACAACCTCACTCATTTCCGGCCAATGACTTCGGACACTGGCAATTTTACCTTTTTTTAAAAACTTCTCAAAAGCACGTTTAAAATCGACCGCCTTACCTTCATTAACAATTAACTGTGCGAAATGGCTTCGACAGATAATACCTCCCTTTGCTAATTGGGCAATTTTATTAGCAGCATCTGAAATTTTTAATCGTTGCTGCATTTTTTTCACCAACTCGGTTGCACGATCCGATCGCAGTCTGTACTGAGCTGCCAGAAACTCTGTTAATTCCTTTTGGCTGTGGTCAATATTCAGACCCACAATATGAATATCTTTATTTCGCCAACTTGCAGATATCTCCACAGCCGGGATCACATCTATTTCCAGGGGGGCTGATGATTGCCTTTGTTGAAACTGTTCTGACAGTTCATTATGGGCTGCGACTGAATCATGATCGGTTATCGCCAATAAACGCACGCCGTTATTAACGGCACGCTGTATCAAGTCTGCAACAGCTAAACTGCCATCAGAATGATGAGTATGACAATGTAAATCAATTTCAGACATGATTCGGCATGATATCTTATTAAAATCATTAAATATTAGTGCTACTATACCTTTTTTGTTATCCGACCGCATCAGTGAAAACTCACTCATCCGAGTCTCAATACAGGTTTATTCAGCTTCAATATGTCGTTTTTAATTGATTTCTTTCCCCTGGGTATTTTTTTTACCGTCTATAAGCTCTCGGATATCTACCTGGCCACGGCTTTTTTAATTGCAGCAAGTGTCATACAATTAGGTATTTATCGCTATAAAGCCGGAAAATTTGAAAAAAGTAAAATCATTTTATTTTTGATGATTATAACCTTTGGTGGCCTTACTCTGGCATTGCATAATGATGCCTTTATAAAATGGAAAGTCACCATTTTGTGTATTGGTTTTGCTAGCGCTTTTTTCCTGAGCGCTCGTATCAAAGGACGGCAAACACTGATTGAACGTTTTTTAAGGACCACCGGAGAAGATTTTTCAGCGGTACCACCTCAACGGCTACGGTTGTTAAATAATTTCTGGACCGTTAGTTATCTGATGCAGGCTGCTGCTAACCATTATTTTGCATTTTATCAATCTCAGGCAAGCTGGGTAAATTTTAAAGTATGGGGTTTAACGGCAGTTAATCTGGTTATGATTGTAGTTTCTCTCATCGCCATTGCACCCTATTTGCAAGACGATAAATCATCAAAACCAAAAGAAGATTAAACTCAGAATTTAAAGGATTTAGTTTATGTTATTTGTTATCTATGCAGAGGATATTGAAAACTCCTTAGCCAAAAGGAAATTACACAGTATTGAACATCGTCAGCGGCTGCACCAACTCAAAGATGAAGGTCGATTAGTCATTGCTGGACCATGTCCTCTGGTTGAACAGCAACAGAGTCATGATGCGGGTTTTAGTGGTAGTGTCATAATTGCTGAATTCAGTTCTTTAGAAGCAGCGCAAAAATGGGCTGATAGCGATCCATTTTTACTCAATGGTATTTATGCTTCAGTGATTGTTAAACCCTTTATTCAATTTTTACCTTAAGCATTTTTTTACCCAAAACATAGAGAGCTGAAGACTAATGTCAAATACCCGAGTTGAAAAAATAACACAGTTACTCACCGAGGCCTTCCATCCCGGCAAGTTAAAAATTAGTGATGATAGTCACAAACATATTGGCCATGCTGGTGCATCAGCAGGAGGCGGACATTTTAGAGTTACTATTTGTTCTGAAAAATTTAAGGGCTTAAGCGCTGTAAAAAAACACCAACTGATTTATCAGGCGTTAGAAAGTATGATGACAGATGAAATCCATGCCCTGAGCATCTCGGCCTCGGCTGAAGAACAAACATAAAAAAATCCAGCTGAAGCTGGATTTTTTTATGTTTGTTCTTTACCACTTTTTAAAAGGAAAACAGATTTTCCAGTTTAAGATCATTGCGTTCAAGCAATTCACGTAAACGGCGCAGCGCTTCTACCTGGATCTGTCTCACTCTTTCACGTGTCAGTCCAATTTCAATACCCACCTGCTCCAGAGTAGCTGGCTCATGACCAAGAAGACCAAAACGTCTAACCAATACATCCCTTTGTTTTTCGCTTAATTCAAATAACCATTTTTCCAGGTTTTTGTGTAGATCTGTCTTTTGCAGGTTTTCTTCTGGATTTTCTGCTTTTTGATCGGGCACCATTTCTAATAGGGATTTTTCAGAATCAGCACCAATAGGGACATCTACGGATGATATTTTGGTATTTAAACGCAGCATTTTGCTAACATCTTTAACCGGTTTATTCACTTTAGCAGCGATTTCTTCAGCAGAGGGTTCATGATCGAGGTTTTGTGCCAACTCACGCGAGGCTCGTAGATACACATTCATTTCTTTAACCACATGGATGGGTAATCTTATGGTTCTGGTCTGATTCATCAGCGCGCGCTCGATGGTTTGCCTGATCCACCAGGTTGCATAAGTTGAAAACCTGAAACCACGTTCCGGATCAAATTTTTCTACTGCACGAATTAAACCAAGGTTACCTTCTTCAATCAGATCCAGTAACGGTAAACCACGATTTAAATAGCGTCTGGAAATTTTTACCACCAGGCGTAAATTACTCTCAATCATTCGTGAACGTGATGCTTCACATCCTTTTAATGATTTTCTGGCAAAATAAACTTCTTCTTCAGCACTCAGTAAGGGAGCAGCACCGATTTCTCCTAGATAAATCTGGGTAGCATCCATATTTTTCTTTGCAGTTGTTTTTGTCTTTTCTTCAGCCTTTTCGACTTTTTCTTCAGAATCTACTGTTTCATCAACAATCTCATCATCGGATAACTCAACTTCTTCTATTTTTAAATTACTTGCTGCAGGACTCATTATTCGTCTCCACTCACAGAGCTGTCAGTTATTAACCCTTAGTTAATTAACCCAGCCAGACGCCAAACAAGGAATAAACTAAAAAACTTTATTCCCCCTAACCGTGGTAGATGCCACTTGGTTTGTCTTCGATGCTAACGACCTGATAAAACAGGAAGATAAAACACCAGACTGTCGAAAAAAATTCAACTATTTTCGAACAAACCAGAAAACTGGGGTTCAAATAATATTTTTCTCAGGTCATTGTATCTATTCAAGTCATATAATTATTGTCTTAAATAAATCAGGGGATTTACGGGTTTACCCTTGTACCTGATTTCCAGATGTAGTCTATTTTTATACAACCCGTGAATACCTGTATCGGCAATCACTTCGCCAACTTTAATCTGGTCTTTCTCTTTGACCCGGATATTACTGTTATAGGCATAGGCCGATAGAAAATTTTCATTATGTTTGATAATGACTAATTTACCATATCCACGCAAACCTTCACCGCTGTATACCACTTCGCCATCGGCTACAGCATGAACCGGTTCAGGAGCGGTTGTTAAGATATCAATACCTTTGTTGCCACCCCGACGGGATGAATATCCATCCACGAGCTTACCTTTAACAGGCCAGATCCACTTTGTCACGCTTTTTTTTTCTCTATTGGAATCAATAGATAGCGTTGTTTGTTGAGAAGTTACTTTAAGTTTGGATGGATTTCTCTGTTTAACTGACTTTTTAACCTTCTTTTTGTGTGGCAAAGTATTTACAGATTCAGGCTTTGTTACTTTAATTTTCTCAGTGATTTTTAAACGTTGTCCCGGCTTAATAGTATAATGATAATCAATACCATTACTCTGCGCCAGGCCACGGAAATCAAGGCCAAAGCGCCAGGCAATAGAATAAAGAGTATCCCCTGGGCGGACAATATATATTGCAGGATCCTCACTATACACTACCTGCTGCGGCAGACGAATAACGGGAACATTTCTTTGTGAATCCTGAGAAATGCATCCACTATTTAAAATCACCAGCATAAACACTGCAATCATTTTGCAATAATTTAACATTATCACTGCTGATAATTTAAAATGCTGCGTCGCACAATGACATTTTGGGGAGTTTTTCAAAATAGAAATCACCTTGAAAATATGGGATGAAACAATGACTTATAACAAATCACATTAATAGCCTATAACTAAGATAGCCTACTATGATAACAACCACAGTCCAGCCAATAGTATCAATATAGTCTCTAAGCTTTTCTTTCATACTGGCCCCACCCCAACGCATTAAAGCGGCTACCAGAAAAAAACGACCGGCTCGGCTGATTAACGAAATCAAAATAAAGGGAATGAGTGCTAATTGCATCACACCTGCAGTAATGGTAAAGATTTTATACGGAACAGGACTGAAACCGGCAATAAACACTACCCAGATCCCATATTCAGCAAACCAGCGATAGGTTTGTTGGTAGAGTGCCTGGTAACCCCAATTGATCAGATGGGGTTGTAAAAAAGACTCAAATAGATAATAGCCTAGATAATAACCAACGATACCACCTGAAACAGAGGTTATGGTGGTGATCATTGCCAAAAACCAGGCTCTGTCAGGTTTTGAAAGTACCATTGGTGCTAACATTACATCGGTAGGCACCGGGAAAAAAACTGATTCAGAAAAACTCATCACACAGAGATAACGCACAGCTAATGGGTGTTCAGACCATTTCAGTACCTTATCGTAAAGATGGGTGAAAATTTTCATGTCTGAATTCCAGGTAACATAGGTACAAATCTGACCGGCTCAATTTCAGTTTGTTTAATTTCACCCTGAACTTTTTCAATCAGGATCAACTGCTGAATCTGCTCAGCTGCACCAATTGGAATAATCATGACTCCTTCATCTGATAGTTGAGCAAGCAAACGTTCAGGAATGACAGGTGCCGCAGCGGTGACAATAATAGCGTCAAAAGGTGCATGTTCTTTCCATCCAAGGTAACCATCGGCAGCTTTGTAATGAATATTTCTTAGACCCAGGCTTAATAACCGCTCCCGAGCATTAAGTTGTAATTCCCGGATACGTTCTATGGTATATACTTCATCCCAGAGCCGGGATAAAATAGCGCACTGATATCCTGAACCGGTTCCAATTTCCAACAGTTTTTGGTGTTTACTTCTTCTCCACAAAATTTGTGTCATCTGAGCAACAATATAAGGTTGGGAAATGGTTTGTCCCAGACCGATGGGTAACGCATTATTTTCATAAGCTCGGTGTGCTATACCCTCCTCAACGAAAAGGTGTCTGGGGATCTCAGACATAGCTGCCAATACGTGAGGCTCATCTATCCCAGCTTCAGATAACTGCCTGATTAACCGTTGTCGAGTTCTGTCAGAGGTCATGCCTATCCCCTGAAACTTCTGTTCTCCAAGCATCAAAAAATTACCTCTATCACATTTATTAGTTTCATGTTGAATTAATCCATCCCGACCTTATCAAGCCAGAGATGCAATGTCTCCATAGCCTTATGATCGGTAAAATCTACAGATATGGGTGTTACTGAAACATAACCCTCTGAAACTGCGTGAAAATCTGTACCCTCTCCCACATCTTCCCCATCGGTGGGGGGGCCCAACCAATATATTCTCCGCCCCTTGGGATCCTTCGTATCAATAATGGTATCCTGTCGATGCCTGCTGCCCAGACGAGTGATTTTTAAACCTTTAATTTCATCCAGAGGAAGATCGGGAACATTGATGTTCAGTATTTTGTTAATTTCCAATGGGAAGCTGGCAAGATTTTTTACCATTTCACTGGCAAAATGCGCCGCAGTAATAAAATTTTTCTGCTGTTGCATCACCAGAGAAACTGCTATCGCGGACATGCCCAGGTGCCGACCTTCCATTGCTGCGGCAACTGTACCGGAATAAAGCACATCGTCCCCCAGATTAGCACCATGATTGATCCCCGAGACCACCATATCAGGCATATTTTCCATTAGTCGATAACTTCCCAAATGCACACAATCAGCCGGTGAACCACTGGTTGAATAAATAAAATATGGATCTGCCGAAATTTTGGAAACTCGTAGTGGCATATCAATGGTTAAAGAACTACTGGCAGCACTACGATTCCTGTCCGGCGCGACCACAGTAATATCGGCAAGGGCAGATAACGCATCGGCCAGCACATTAACACCACGCGCCCGAAAGCCATCGTCATTACTGATTAATATTTTCATATATCTGTTAATAACTTCATAAAGTAAGGATAAACAATTTTAACATAACTATATCCCTGATACATGAAAGGAGCATCTAATAATTGATTCTACCCTATGCCAGCCCTGAAGCTGGAAGTTTTGGAGATGAACATCTATGTGCGCTAATACCTGTGCTGGATGTCACCCAGTTGCTGAATTAATGTTGTGGCATAACTACCTGAGGGTAAGGAAAATTTTAATAGCAGATTTTGTTGATGTTCGATTGTCCAGCTGAAATTTCCCGGCATCACTCTGAGGGGGCGAACACGATGATTAAATGATAATTTCGCTAAACCATTGCTTAATTCCGGGGTTAATTTGTAAACAGATGAGGCAATAGTAGCATTGTCATTTCCCTTACCAATCTCCTCTCTACGGAAGAGTGCCACAGCGGGATTGCACTCCCCCAAATCTATCTTAGATTGTATATCCGCATCACTTTGATCAAATTTGAAAAACCTCTGCCCGCGATTACACTGGACATAGTCTGCAGGTTTCAGCACATTCCAACAATTATCTAGCACTCGATTAGCCAGGATTTGATTAAATAAAAAGGATCGGGCACTGGAAATAAGTAGTGATTGTTGCGGTTTATCGACCTGTATATCACCATTAAACCAACTTCGTGCATTTTGCAGGTTCCTACCATTATGACCAAAGCGTTGTAGACCATAATAATTAGCAAAACCCGAATGCTTTAGTTGTTGCATCATAGCTAACACTTCAGCATTAACCGCTCCGAGTCCTCTTAGCACAATAGAAAACTGATTCTCACTAATAGCACCTCTTTTTAGAGCAACGCTGTGCCATATGGCCTCTAAAATTTTGCATTCAACTTTTATCTGACCCGGGTGGGATAATAATTGAGTTTTCAGCGAAGAATTGTGTCGGGAGCAGGGATTTACATAGCGATAAAGATTGAAATTTTTCAATAATGCAGTATCAATTTTTCTTTTCTGGCCCGGTAATCGGATGCTGAACCATTGTCGAGTAATGGCATGTTTATCCTTCAAACCGGCAAAATGGATGTCCTCGGTTGCTACCTGAAAGTAGTCGGTTAGAAAAGAAACTATCGCTAGCGTGTTAAGGTTTTTTTTCTCTATCCTCACATACAGGTGTTCGTAGCTGTTATTTTCCGCGGAATTATCAACCTCATCCAGATTAAACGATAATTTTTCATCAACTACGAAATCTTCAGCACAGGTTTTAAATTGCGCTGACCAGTCAGGTGGTTTCCAGGGTAATGGCAACTCATTGTAGGGAAATATTTTAGTGCTGGAGTTGGCGGTTGTTTTCATGTTTTAAATCAGCTTTAGTGGTGACAACTTATGCCAGGCATCAAGATCCTTCCACTGCGGTCAGGATGACAAACTATTCTTTCGGGGGCGGATCATTCTCGAAACTCGAAACTAAGATTAAATAGTTACCTTTTTTTTAGCAGCACTACTGCATGCACTTCAATACCTTCTTCTCGACCTACAAAACCCAGGTTTTCTGTGGTAGTGGCTTTAATATTTATGGCTTCAGTAGCACAACCACAGATTGAAGAAATATTTTCCCTCATGGACTGAATATATTCGGCTAATTTCGGGCGCTGAGCCAAAATAGTCAGATCTGCATTTTCTAGCTGATAATGTTCAGCCATACGTTCACAAACTTTTGATAGCAGTTTCTGACTGTCAATATTCTCATACTCTGGCTCACTATCCGGAAACCAGTGTCCAATGTCACCTTCACCCATAGCGCCAATAATGGCATCACACAGGGCATGAATAGCAACGTCACCATCTGAATGCGCCAGGAGGCCAAATTCATGCTCAATTTTCACACCGCAAAGCGTTATCGGCCCTGATCCGGAAAATTTGTGGACGTCTATACCATGACCTATTCTCATATTTTGTTCTCTCACCAGCACTCTGTCTTTTTGAAAAAGGTAGCAGGGCTACACCGATCGCCTCTGGCTATCTGTTTTTCAATAATAATTTGCATCAATTCCAAATCTTCATCACAGGTAACTTTCATATTTTCGTTGCTTGATAATACCACCTCAGCAAAGACACCCTTTAACTCCATAGCAGAAGATTCATCGGTAATCCGATCAGAATCAGAACGGTTTGTTGCTGCCAGCACATCAGCAAGCGCATTTTTTAATGCACCATAGGGAAAACACTGTGGCGTCTGGGCCTGCCAGTAGAGACGGCGATCCTCTGAAGCCGTTATTATTCCAGCCTGATTAACTTTTTTCAGGCTATCAAACACAGGAATTGCAAGAATAGCACCCATTGCATCTATCTGATTATCTAAGGATTCAGACAGCCTGATGAGTAAATTATCCGTCAATCCACAACGAGCTGCATCATGAACAAATACCCGGTCATGTTGATTTGCATAGGGTTCAAGGGCTTTAAGTCCCTCTAAAACCGATTCCGCACGGCTGCTTCCTCCTTCACAGCTTATCAATCTGTTACGTTGGTTATTCCCCTGAAATGATAGCTTTTCCCAATATGGATCGTTTGCGGAGATGACGACGCTAATTTTATCAAAACTTGCATTAGCAAGGAACGTCGACAGTGTGTAAGTTATTAAGGGAAAACCATCGATGAGCGCATATTGTTTTGGTAAAGTCAGGGACATACGACTTCCCACCCCTGCTGTCGGTATCACTGCATAATATTTTGGTTGGGTTAAATGCATTTAGTGTTTATCTGTATGTGGTAACTTATTTTTTTGCAGGACGGATGACACGAAAAAAATATTCACCTTGCTTGATCAGGCCTAACTGTTCTCTGGCTAGTTCTTCCAGTGCTTCGTTTCCTTTTTTGAGGTTCTCAATATCTTTCCTCAGTGCCTGATTCCGTATTTCCTCTTCAGAAAGTTGTTTTTGCTGTAATGCAATCTGCTGAGCTAACTTCATATTATCATGATAGGAGCCTTCACCCCACCACAGGCGATACTGCATCCACAATAGAGAAATCGTCAAAATGATAATTAAAAATTTGGCCACTATCGAGTTATCCAGATAAATATTCTAAAAGCAGTCATACAAATAAAGCCTGATTGATAGCTAAAATGAGCAAATAGCTTAAATTCTAGCTTATTTTTACTTATGTTATGCTTTTTTTAAGGGAAAATGAAATAATTTCTCATAAATCATTGGTAGCATGAATGACAGTTTGTTACTATGCCCCGCCTGAATTTTGTATACAAGAGGAAACTGAGTGAAAAACGTAGAATTAGAGTTACAGCTTGAAGTCTGGAAAGATCTAGCCGTTAGCAATCAGATGTTAATCGGTGCAGCCACAGATGCGCTCGGCATTAGCTCTGAATGTAGCATGGATGAGATAAAAGATGCCATTATCAAGGCAAAAAATCATTCAAACCAGGCGGATTCTTCCATTGATAAAATAAAAAAAGAAACTCAGAAAGCCATTGACGAAGTGGAAACTCGAATGGCTACAGTAGAACAGCAACGCGACGAAGCACTTGCTACTGCCCAAGCAGCAGAAAAAGCGCAACAGGCTGCAGAAAATCGTATCAATGCAGGACGTGAAGCCAATGCATTAGCACTGAAGAAAATTCAGTTGCAAATTGTAGAAAAAGATAAAGCACTTAAGCAAATCAATAAAATTCTTGCCGATACACCAGAAAATGTGGTCAAAAAGCTTAAGACACTGAAAAAACAGAAAATTGACGAGTCAAATGCTCGTAAAAAAGCCGAAGATGAAGCGCGAAAACAAAAACTGGATAAACAGAAAACAGAGCAGGAACTCAAGGAAATGAAGGAATCTGTTAAATTATTTTCTGGCCTTGTAGAGCAAATAAAAGAACTTAAGTCATTCAGTGAGTCCCAGTACGATCAACTAAAAGAACTTATCGAAGATACCAGCTCATTAAAGAAGGTCCCCAAACTCGATGAAGAGTTACTCGAGGGCATAGAAAAACTCGCTGCCAGCTCAGATAAAGATGCTAACCAGAGTAGTAATAAAACGGACTCAGGCAAAGGAAAAAAGAAAACCGTCAGAAAAAAAACCAGAAAGAAATAAAGCTGTTATGTGCAGGGATGCGCCATATTGTATGAATTAGCGCAGGGACCCATCAATCAGGATGCAATAATATTTTCATGTAACAAATCGGCAGCAATTTGTTCCAGCAGAGCTTCTGCCAATAACGGTTTACTAAATAAAAAACCCTGGATATCCAGTTGAGCTGATTTCATTTCGTTTAGGATCTCCAGTTGCCCAACCGTTTCAACACCTTCAGCAATTACCGAAAGCTGTAACTTACTTGCTATTGCCAGTATCGCATCCACAAGAGCCCGATCATTTTCATCTATTTCCAGATCACGAATAAACGAACGATCAATCTTTAAGGTATCTATGGGAAAGGTTTTCAGATAACTGAGTGAAGAATAACCGGTACCGAAATCATCAATGGCGATAGAAATTCCCATCTGCTGTAACTGGTTTAATTCTATTAATGCATCGTCTCTTCGCTCCATCAATAAACTTTCAGTTAATTCAAGCCCAAATAAATGGGATGATATATTATTTTCAGATAATAATGAGGCAATGGATTCAGCCAGATTGCCTTCTGAAAGCTGCTTTGCTGATAGATTCACTCTTATTTTAATCGCTGAGTCACCCAGCTTCTGAATCATCTCAATAGCCAGTTTGAAAGCCAGTTCACCCAGTTCTTTAATTAACCCGGTTTCTTCAGCTATTGGAATAAATTCCATGGGTGAAACCAGTCCTCGAACCGGATTTTTCCAACGCATCAATGCTTCAGCGGCAATTATTTTTTTTGTATTGCTATCAACTATAGGCTGAAACATTAAAAAAAACTGTCCTTCAGCCAAACCTTCTCTCATTTCTGATTCAAGACTAAGACGCTGTTGTAATAAGCGATTTAATTCAAATTCATAAAATTCAAACTGATTACGACCATTGATTTTTGCCCTGTAAAGCGCGAGTTCAACGTGACGAACCAGTTCAGAAGCATTGTCAGAATCCTTTGGCCCAATTCCAATACCTACACTACAGGTGATAAATAATTTATTGCCTCCCACTTCGAGTGGTTTGGAAATTTCCTGCATCAACTTTTGTGCCATGTTTCTTAATATATTGGGTGATTTAAATCCACGAATGACTACGGCGAATTCATCACCATCAATTCTCGCAACAATATCTTCTTTCCTGACTGAGGCTACAATTCGGTTGGCTATTTCTTTTAAGACTTCATCTCCAAGTTGATGTCCAACCGTATCATTAATTTTTTTGAAGAGATCCAGATCCAGTAAAATTAAACCCAGCGTTGTTTTAGTCCTTTTTGAGCTATCAAGATTCTGCTGTAATCGCTCAAAAAACAATCCCCGATTGTGTAACCCGGTAACCGAATCATAAAATGACAGAGATTCCAGTTTGTCTCGTGTTTCTTCCATATCGGAGATATCATCCAGGAAAACCACTGCATTATTTTCATTGCTAGTTGAAGGACTTACCGTAGCCTGAAATACCATACATCGATCTTTTGACTTACAGATAGTAATTTTTCCACGCCAGAGTCTGGAATTTTTAACTGCCTTAAAAATTTCATCGAAAGGCAAACCCAAATCACCCTCGGGTTTTAAAACACTCAGCGGCTGATTATTCATTTTCTCTGCCGATACACCAAAAACACGTTCAAAGGCATGATTGGCCTGACTCACTTTACCATCACTGTTGAGCAAAAATATTGCACTCTGACTGGTTTCAATGACATCATTAAAGTGTTTGAGTTGTTGCTCAATTTTAAACCGTCTAATTGCGACTGTGGTTAACAAACTACTTTCGTTGATGTCCTTGAGCTGTTCCGGTGTAGGGGCAATTTCATCATCACTCCAGAAAATCATTACACCCAGCTTATTCTCATTACTATCCGTAATCATCTTAATCCACAGATTGTTAATTCCTTCATCGGTTAACACTTGCTGTAACTGTTGATTATCTGAAAATAAATCCCGGGGTTTTATTACCAGCAATCCTCGGTGTGAGGGATGTCTGTTTATAAAATCCACATTGCTATTTAGTGCCATGTTAAAGTGGTTTAATAAGTCCTCATTGACAGGGGATGACGCTAAAACACCAAATTCATCCCCGAGATTTTCCAGTACCGAAATTCGGATGTTCTTCAATCTATTTTCCATTTCACTAATTAACAACATCATATTTTTAACTAATGAATTACTCTCTGCTATGCTCTCTAGCACCCGACTACGGGCATGAAGCAGTTGTTCTTTATAGAAATGCTCCGTCGTATCCATATAAATACCCAGAACAACCGGTTCATCAAGAACCGGATCGATAGCAGGTACTTTAGTTATTTCATAGAGTTTTTTCTGTTTTTGATAATTAGTCATCCAGGTTTCAATAGTGTTAACCTGGTAATTCTCTAATACTTTTGCGTCTTGCAATTTTAATTGGGTTAACTCTTCATTTTCCGGTTGGATCTTATCCTGATGCATACCAATAATATCTCGCCTGCGCAGTCCAAAGATATCGGCATAAGATTGATTGGCCAGTATGATTTTTCCATTTTTATCTTTAACAGAAATAGCATGAGGAATTAAATTAACGATTGCCTGTAATCTTTGTTCAGCCTGAGAGAGGCGATCATAGGTTAAGTGGTCTTCCTGTAGATCCTGCTGAATCTTTTTCTGCACACTTTTTGATAAAATAATCAGGTTTGGTTTTTTAAATTGTAAGTAGTAGACACCAGCAGAAATTAAAAGCATACAGAACATAACTAACAGTATCATTAAAATATTGACCAGTATGGCTTTATCCTGTTGAAAACTTTGGGATAGAATAAGTAGAAGGGAAATTAAAACAATGCCTGCCGCTATGAAGGTTTTCGCTACTTTAGAAGAAATCATTCCTCTACCCTCTCATAACCCGTCAATTTTAAAACTTCTTTCTGCAACCTTTGAGGATCATAAGGTTTAGCCAACACAGATGTAGCACCAGCAAGCATGGCTTTATTAACGGTTTTATAATCCATACAGGCAGACATAGCAATAACAGGTAAGTTTTTCCAGTGTTCATTTTTACGTATGGACTGAATAATATGGATACCATCAACACCTGGCAGGTTAATATCACAGATGACGATATGAGGAGGTTTTTCTGTATTAACGGCCTCAAGAGCTAATTGCCCATCAGAAACTACCCGCACCTGATAAGGCCCTGTTGTTAAAAGAACCTTTAACAATTCAGCATCAAGTCGGCTATCTTCGAAAGCAAGAATTTTGACCGCTTCACTCATCCTGAGTTACCCGTAAAATATTCTGTAAAATAAGTATAGCAGAGATGAGAAAAAATGAAATTATAGTAAAATTAGCGGGTTATATAGTGATTTTGTTTTATAAAAAAATAAAAAGGTCTCACGAAGAGACCTTTTATTAAATCAATGATCAAGTTTTTGTACCTTATTTCATTTTTGAAATTTATCCAGAATTAGTGTGGCGTTAGTTCCACCAAAACCAAAACTATTCGACATTACCCGGTTTACGTTAATGTTTTCCACTTTTGAAGTTAAAATAGGCATGCCTTCGGCCGCTTCATCCAATTCCTTGATGTTAATACTTTCGGCAAGAAAATTATTTTCCATCATCAGCATACTGTAGATAGCTTCCTGAGCACCAGTAGCACCTAACGAATGACCCGTTAGAGATTTGGTTGAACCAATATAAGGTACGTTCTCCCCAAACACTTCGCGCACGCCTTTAAGCTCCACCAGGTCTCCTACTGGCGTACTGGTACCATGCGCATTGATATAATCAATCTTTCCATCAATGGTTGCCATAGCCTGTTGCATGCAACGTACGGCGCCTTCCCCGGAAGGCGCTACCATATCATAACCATCGGAAGTAGAACCAAAGCCTGTTACTTCCGCGTAGATTTTCGCACCTCTGGCAAGCGCATGCTCCAGTTCTTCGAGCACAACAACCGCACCACCACTGGAGATAACAAAACCATCCCGTGAACTATCATAAGGTCTGGATGCCGTTTCAGGGGTATCGTTGTATTTTGTTGAAAGAGCTCCCATGCCATCAAACATGATACTCAGACTCCAGTCAAGTTCCTCCGAACCTCCAGCAAAAACTACATCCTGTTTACCAAACTGGATCTGCTCGACACCATGACCAATGCAATGAGCACTGGTGGCGCAGGCTGAAGATATAGAGTAATTTATACCCTTAATTTTAAACGGTGTTGCCAGGCAGGCCGCAGTGGTACTGCCCATAGTTTGAGTGACCCGGTAGGGCCCCACTCTACGCACACCTTTTTCAAGGAAGGATTTAGCCGCTAATAGCTGATTTTTAGGACTACCACCGCCGCTACCAATAACCAGACCAGTTTTTTCATTGGATACATCAGAATCTTCCAAGCCTGAATCATCAATAGCCTCCTGCATGGCAATGTAAGCATAAGCTGCAGCATCACCCATAAAACGTTTGGCTTTTCTATCGATATGTTCGGCAAGATCCAGATCAATTTTACCAGCTACCTGACTGCGCATACCCATTTCAGCCCAGTCATCCTGAAAAGTAATGCCTGATTTTCCGTTCTGTAATGACTGCAAAACTTCTGCTTTATTATTTCCTATACAGGAAACGATACCGATACCGGTAACAACGACTCTTCTCATTAATACTCTCTAACTCTAATTCAAAACTTTTTATTACCAATACACAACAACAGGGATTATTAGTCTCTGTTGCATAAATAAAGCACCGTGTACGTTAGAAACCTTCAGTGGAATCAAATAAACCTACGCGCAAATCTTTTGCCACGTAAATGGTTTTGCCATCCACTTCTACTTTCCCATCAGCAATGACCATTTTTAACTTCCTGGAAATGACTCTCTTAAAATCAATCACATATCTAACCAGCTTATTCTCAGGTAAAATCTGTCCGGTAAATTTAACTTCACCCGATCCTAAAGCCCGCCCTTTACCCGAGTTTCCTAACCAGGCCAGGAAAAATCCGGTCAACTGCCACATAGCATCTAAACCCAAACAACCGGGCATAACAGGGTCTCCTGGGAAATGTACATTAAAAAACCACAGATTGGGTTTGATATCTAACTCTGCAATAAGCTGGCCTTTACCAAACTCACCACCATTGGCATCAATATTAATAATTCGATCAACCATCAACATACCCGGAGCAGGTAATTGTGCATTTCCATCGCCAAAAACCTCGCCCTGACTACATGCCACCAGGTCATCGTAGCTAAAGCTATTTTTCATTTTGGAACACCTCTATAATTTGGAAATAAGGGAAAAATGAGAAGTCATTTTTCAAAAGATTACAATTACCCGACATTATGCCTTAATTAGCAGCAGCATCTGGTAGGATGACTTCCTGAAACGGGTTAATAATGACCAATTTTGTCTTTATCAACTTGATATACCCATGATACACAAAGATACAGGCCCACGTGGGATTAAAAACTTGAACCCGGTATAGTATATGAGGGCAAATGATTTCAATTCAAGAGCGGTCTCAAACCTGTCGTAGCTAAAAACAAATTATTCGTTCGCGATTGGCCTGCAGGCAAAGCCCTGGGCTGGGTTGGTCGCTCAACCCTTCGCGAATGAATTCGCACCTACAGGACCATTCGAGTACGGAAGTAACGCCGAGCAGGGGTGGCTCTGGAAGTAAAATAGGAATGAGTTAGAAGCGTTCAGCTGGTTTCAGAGCCATTCCTGATCAAGGCATTTCTGCACGGAGAATGTGAACATAGATCACTATGTGACCATTCGAGTACAGAAATAACGCCGAGCAGGGGCGGCTCTGGAAGTAAAATAGGAATGAGTTAGAAGCGTTCAGCTGGTTTCAGAGCCATTCCTGATCAAGGCATTTCTGCACGGAGAATGTGAACATAGATCACTATGTGACCATTCGAGTACAGAAATAACGCCGAGCAGGAATGGCTCTGGAAGTAAAATAAGAATGAGTTAGAAGCGTTCAGCTGGTTTCAGAGCCATTCCTGATCAAGGCATTTCCGCACGAAGAATGTGAACATAGATCACTATGTGACCATTCGAGTACGGAAATAACGCCGAGCAGGGGTGGCTCTGGAAGCAGATGAATGCTTCTAACGTTTACGCTGAGGCGGGAGGTCAGTACAAACCCCCTCAAAAACCTCGGCAGACAAACCAACAGACTCCGCCAATGTAGGATGTGGGTGAATAGTTAAAGCAATATCCTCGGCATCACAACCCATTTCAATGGCCAACGCCAGTTCTGAAATCAACTCCCCGGCATTTACACCAACAATTCCTGCACCGACAATTCTCCCGGATTCGGCATCATAGAGTGTTTTGGTAAATCCTTCTGTTCGGTTGACCCCGATGGCTCTGCCACTGGCGGCCCAGGGGAATTTTCCGGCTTTCACTTTGAGACCTTTCTCTTTGGCTTCTTTTTCAGTCATGCCTACCCAGGCAATTTCCGGATCAGTATAAGCGACACTGGGAATACAAAGGGGCTCGAAAAAATGTTTCTGCCCGGCAATAACTTCGGCGGCAACGTGGGCTTCATGGGTGGCTTTATGCGCCAGCATAGGTTGTCCAACGATATCACCGATGGCAAAAATATGAGGAATATTGGTTCTCATCTGATTATCAACATAGATAAATCCTCTTTCATCTACTGTTACACCCGCTTTTTCCGCATCAATAAGATCACCATTGGGTCTTCTTCCAACAGCTGATAATATTTTATCAAAACGTAAAGGCTCGGTTGGGGCATTTTTACCTTCAAAGGTCACCCATAGACCATCCTTTTTTGCTTCAACTTTGGTGACACTGGTGCTGAGCATAATGGCTTCATATTCAGATTTAAGTTTACGTTCCAGAACTTTTACTACATCCTTATCCGCTGCCGGGATTAACTGATCGAACATTTCCACTACACTTATTTTACAACCCAATGCACGATACACTGTCGCCATTTCCAGCCCAATAATACCGCCACCTAAACAGAGCATTGAATCAGGAACGTCTTTTAATTCCAATGCTGAAGTCGAATTTAAAATACGTTCATCTTCCGGTAGAAAAGGCAGATCAATAATTCTTGAACCTGCTGCAATGATGGCATTTTCAAATGTGATAGTACTTTTTTCACCTTCATTGTTTTCTACTTCGAGTGTATTACTACCCGTAAATTTTCCATACCCCTGAACAACGGTGACTTTACGAGCCTTTGCCATACCAGCGATACCCTGGTTTAATTGTTTGACCACGGTTTCTTTGTAATCTCGAATCTTGTCAATATCAATTTCCGGTTTATCAAATTTGACACCATGAGTGGCCATAGAACTCGCTTCATCAATCACTTTTGCGGTATGTAATAATGCCTTTGATGGGATACATCCCACATTCAGGCAGACACCACCCAACTCGGCATATTTTTCAACTAACACGGTATTAAGCCCTAAATCTGCTGCTCGAAAAGCAGCAGAGTAACCACCGGGGCCACTACCTAAAACCACTACCTGTGCTTGTAACTCACTCATGGGAAAATCCTCATCTTTCTGATTATTTCAGAAAATTAAAAAATAAATTTAAAAATCTCATATCCTTTTTGTTTCTAGCAACTGGCAAACTCTGCCAGGCATCAAGATCCTTCCACTACGGTCAGGATGACAAAAATAGGAGTGCCTGTCCGCTCCAGCATTAAGATCCTTCAATTTCGCTACGCTACATTCAGGATGACGGTCTGTTTTTGTCGCAACTCGCAAAAATAGGAGTGCCTGTCCGCTCTAGCATTAAGA
>DRNA01000403.1 GCA_011322365.1 Aeromonadales bacterium
ATCTATTCAGCCAGCGAACTTGCGGCCAAAGAATTTCCTGATCTGGACGTTTCTTATCGTGGTGCGGTATCCATTGCCCGTCGTTTGCAGGACCCATTAGCCGAACTGGTTAAAATTGATCCTAAATCCATTGGTGTCGGTCAATATCAACACGATGTCAGTCAGGTCAAACTGGCTCGGAGTCTGGACGCTGTTGTCGAAGACTGTGTAAATACCGTTGGCGTGGATTTAAACATGGCCTCAGCTCCCCTGTTGACACGGGTATCCGGTTTAAACCGCACCCTGGCACAATCTGTGGTGGATTTTCGTGATCAAAATGGTCGCTTTGTAAATCGTTCTCAGTTAAAACAGGTACCTCGCCTCGGACCCAAGGCTTTTGAACAGTCCGCCGGGTTCTTAAAAATATGTGATGGTGATAACCCGCTAGATGCTTCTTCGGTACACCCCGAAGCCTATCCTCTGGTTGAAAAAATCATGCAGCAACAGCAAAGTACACTTGATACTCTCATTGGCAACCGTCAATTACTGAGAAAACTTGACCCCAAAATTCTGGTTGACTCTCAGTTTGGGCTGCCCACCATTCGAGATGTGTTATCCGAACTGGAAAAACCCGGTAGAGATCCACGTCCGGCATTTCAAACGGCTTCATTCAAAGAGGGGATTGAAAAAATATCTGATTTAAACCCCAATATGAAATTAGAAGGTGTTGTTACCAATGTCACTAACTTTGGTGCTTTTGTTGATATTGGTGTGCATCAGGATGGATTAGTACATATTTCCATGATGGCGGATAAATTTATCTCCGATCCACGTGAAATAGTAAAAGCCGGCGACATTGTTAAGGTAACCGTTATGGAAGTCGATGCCAGTAGAAAAAGAATTGCGTTGAGCATGAAATCTACCGCAAAACCAGCCCGATCTGATGAAAAAAGTGCTGATCCGGTCACAAAAACAGCAACAAAAAATACTTTTTCAACTAAAAAACCCAGAAATTCTGCTAAATTAGCAAAATCAGGCTCAGCTTTTGCTGATGCTTTAAGTGCCGCATTAAAAAAATAATTTAACTTTAACTGTTTGTTATTATTGTTTTTTTGTATTCTTCAGAAATTTGGAAAATCATTTTATGAAAAAATAGTGAAATTAATGCTTGCACCAAAAGTAGGGAATTGATATAACTTTGCTGCGCTAGCAAATACAAGAAGCTCATCGGAAAATGAGCCCTGCAGACTGGAAAACCTTTATAAGCCTCACAATGTGGGGCTTTTTTATAACTGATTTATACCCATAATCATTCAAGATGCAGGATCAATTCCCTACTATCGTCTACGACTCATTAATTTACACTTAGTTTCAATCTTTACTTAACAAATGGATGTTTTTCACCGAAAATATCCCTAACCACTTTTTCGAACCCCAGATTACCATGATGACTTTCCGCTCCAGCCGTTTTTTGTTATTTTTTATCTGTCATGAACTAATTGTTGCTGCCTTATACTTTCAGTATGTCGATAATTTAGAACCTTGTCCTCTCTGCATCTTTCAGCGGGTAGTTTTTGCTTTGATGGCGCTGTTATTTTTGTTGGCTGCTATTCATAACCCTAAGCCTGATGGTCAAAAGTACTATAATCTCAGCACTTTCCTCGTCACCCTTATTGGTGTGCTAATAGCCGGGCGGCATGTCTGGCTACAACACCTGCCCAAAGATCAGGTACCTACCTGTGGTCCCGGTTTCAATTACTTGCTGGAAACTTTACCCTTAGGAGAATTTATCAATAATGTGTTAAGAGGAAGTGGCGAATGTGCTGAAGTCAGCTGGCGCATGTTGGGTTTTACCATGCCAGAACTAACCTTATTTATTTATGTATTGTTTGCAGTTTTCCTGGGGCGTGCCAGCTGGCTTGGTTTTAGAAGAAAATCAGTGTGGTAACACCGAGTTAAACCCGGGATAGATGAATAAGCAGCGGCTTCTTCCGATGGACTTATAAGGGCAGATCAAACTGCTGTTGTTTATTCTCACTATTTTTATCTTCCTTTCCCTGAGCCTTTTGCTCAGCAAAGGGCAATTTTATAATAAACCGACTTCCCTGCCCGGGCTGTGATTGCACCTCCATACTGCCACCCATTTGTTCAGTGATAATAAAATAAGACACCGACAGTCCCAATCCCGTCCCGGAACCTTCTGCTTTGGTTGAATAAAACGGTTCAAAAATTCTACGACTAACAGTTTCCGGCATACCCGGTCCATTATCCATTACTTCAATGATCACCTGTTGCTGATGAGTCTGTATGTTAATAGTAATACACGGATTATTATTTTCAGAAAGATAAAACGCCTGCGCCGCATTGGTCATTAAATTAAGAAAAACCTGTTGCAAACGATTTTTTCGCCCCGATACTTCGGGAACAGGCTCTACAAAATCTTTATTGATCTTAATTTGTCGAAAATCGTACTGCTTTTTGGATGAATAATCACTCTGGGCTAATCGAATTGAGGCATTCATCACGGCTACCACATCTACCGATTGATCTTCCTGACCTCCAGGGCGCGCAAAACTTAACATATCTTCAACAATCGTCGCTGCACGCTTACCACCCTCATCAATGGTGTCCAGCAAAATCGCAATTCGCTGCTTATCCAGATAGGCCTTATAGGCTTCCTCATCCAGGCCCAGCGTTTTAGCAATACCCTGATTTCGAGGTAACTCCATGCCCAGTCTTCTTCTGAGATTCTGACTACTTTGTAATACAGCTCCCAGTGGGTTATTAATTTCATGTGCCATTCCTGCAGCTAGCCCACCCAATGACATCATTTTTTCAGTTTGCACCAGCACATCTTCAATTCGGGCTTTTTCAGTTACATCATCAACCCGGATAACAATTCCGACACTACCTGCTGATCGCAACGGATAGACCATGACATCCAGCAAACGGTTTTCCCCACCAATTATGCCTTCAATGCGTTCGGTGGTCGGGAACAAATCCATATTATCCGGATTGGAATATTTTACAATTTGTTGCTGAAATTCCGGCACTAATATTACCAGCGGTTTACCTAATGCCTCTTCTGCACTAATGCCGGTCATATTTTCAGCCTGACGATTCCAATGCGTTACCTGTTGTTGTAAATCCAGAGCAATAATAATTGATGGCATGGAATCAAACATGGAGTATAAAAATTCCCGCATTTTACTAACATCTTTTTCAGCTCGCTCAGTAACACCTATCTGCCTTCTTAGCTCCCTTGCTCTTTGATGTACTCGTGTTTCCAGTCGATTCCGCGCTCTTTCCAAAGCTTTTCTTGATGACTCCAAAGCCTGCTCAGTATCTTTCCATGCCGAAACATCCCTTACAATTGAAATCAGTTTGGAGCTATCACGTGAATCAGCCACCCGGGTAGATACTTCCACAGCAACTGCATCACCTTTTCTGGTTTTAAAAATACTTTCATATTCAATGGCGTCACCCTGCAATAATTCAGTTTTCGCATTGTTAATTGACTTCAACATGGTATTTTCATCAAGATCTATAACAGAAAGATCCTGTAGCTCCAGTGCGCTATACCCCAAAATATCCGATACCGGTTTGTTGGTCGAAGTGATCTTGCCGCCAATATCATGTTGGATAATCATGTCATGAGCACTATCCAACAACAGGCGGCTATCGAAACTGAGTTGTTTCAATTTTTCAGAGGACGTTTTCTGACTCTTCCACAACGCAATTAACGGGATATAAACCAGTAATACACCGAGACCCGGTAGGATCAGGCGATAATCACTCGAAACACCTGCAACTACGCCAATGTAGATGGAGATTAATGCTGGAATAAGCATTAGAATCACCATTACATAGCGATGTTGCTGAAGTATCTCTCTCTTATGGGGTTTCTTAAACAAATTTTTCTACTTTAATGCGTCAGCAGGTATGCTTATA
>DRNA01000404.1 GCA_011322365.1 Aeromonadales bacterium
CCCTGACCAGTGCTACAGCCTCTTCTTTAAACTCTTTTGTATAGTGATTATACTGACGTTTCTTACTCATAATGACACCTCAATAGTTGGTCCTAATTATCTCTTATTGAAGTGTCCGGTGCTATTAGACCAGAACAAAGGAAGAGACTTAATGATTGGGAATGAATTTACAAATAAATAACCATATTTTGTTACAAAATTTATAATGATACAAATTTGGAGGAGTTATGTGGAAAGTTACAAAAAAGGATTGGGAGTTTTTTAATACTATTATTTCAATTTTATCATCATCCATTATAACAGCTCTTGCTGTATGGGCTGCTCTTTTCACTTCACTACCAGAACGGCTTCTTGAAACATATAACACTGAGATAAACCTTGCCAAATCTGAAATCATCAAGTTGCGTTCTGAAAGGATTAAAAATAATGAATTTATAGCCAAAGCAAATTTAGAAATAAAAAATTTAGACAGCCTTAATAAAGCTCTAAAAAATGAAAGTAATAACTTGTCAAGTGAACTTGAAAAAATACAAAAACAACTATCTCTCGCTAAAAAAGAAGAAGCTATAACCTTGTCTCAGGAATATAATAGCTTGGTTAAAGATTATTTGTTATCAGTTGAAAATGTATTGAAGGATAAGAGAGAAAGAGCTTTATTTCTTGCCGACTTTCAAGAAACTAAAAAATGGATAAAGTCAGAACCTCCATTGCCTAAATTTAACTACCCGCAAGTATCTAGAAGCAATTCAAAAGAGTATTTGGAGGCATACTCAAAGGCTCAATTGAATTACAAAAAGGCTTTTGTTGAACATGATTTGGTGTGGGACAAATGGTTTAAATCCGAAAAGACTACATATGCAATGTGGTTTTCTCTCACGAAGAACTATGATATGACAAAAATTTCTTCTTATTACAAAGCTATGAATGACGATTTTGTTGATGCTAAACGTATATTGTTTAGTAATTTATTAATAGAAAAATTAAATGATTTGTTAAAAATACGGAGTAAAGATACCTCAAAGAAAAATTTGTTAAGGCTAAGAAAAATGGTTCATGATTTTATAATGAAGCACTCAAAGGAAATAGCATTTAACTTAGACCCTTTACTTTTAAGAGGCTTTACAGATAACGATATTTTAAAAAGCGGGAATGATGCATTACATTCTATTGAGAAAGCAAACGTCTTACTTAATAAATTTTCTATAGTAAGTATAAGGGAGCCAAGCTTTAATTAAATTAGTTATTTTATACTACAAAAATCTGAAACCCTATCCATTAAAACCAAAGTCTGAGTTTCCCCCATAGGAAGTAGAACCATCTCTCAAGAAAAAGGATTATAATTGAACAGCCTCATATGCTGTTATCTTTTATTCTAACAATTAAAGTTAAGGTTACAATAAATCATGAAAAATACTTTATATGGGCTTGCTTTAATAACTCTGATTCCTTCATAAAATCACCCCTGAGAAGCCAAACTCTTTTATATCTGCAATGGTGATTCTCCCATACCTAACTATTGCCTTTTATTTAATTCTTCTTCTACTTGAAAAAGATATTTAGCTTGTTCATCAATCTACCTCAAAGCAAGTGAGCTTCCAGTGACCACTGTAGATGCACTCGGAGAAACTCTAAAGTACATGTACCAGGAATGTAATAGGAATTAGATCATAAATCTATATATTTTCTTATAAGGAGTTATAGCTCCCCTATTATTATTGAAGAATAGAACATTAGGGTCTTTTTTCTTATTATCCCTAGTAATATTTGAGACAGGTATTTTGCATCAACCCTACTGGTAGTACTTAAGAAAAACCTAACTTCCTGCCTGTTACCATTAGATGAAAATTGAATATGAAGAATGTACCTAAGGTAGAACTTTTAGTCCCTTTACAACAAATGAGTAGCTGTATTTGTGGACCATTAAAGTTTACCTCGGGCTCTATTATCTTCAATGTATAATTCTAACTCATTGAATCAAATTAAGAACATTAAATCTGGTGCCGAAGGCCGGACTTGAACCGGCACGACCGAAGGTCACTAACCCCTCAAGCTAGCGTGTCTACCAATTCCACCACTTCGGCAAATTTTTTAACTGTTATATCCATCACCATCTTATAATAACGTTAATATAATCTTTACTAATGTCCTGAACCATCTTTAACTGGCACGGGTTTGTCTTTCTCCTGAGCCTTTTTCTTTAACTCTTCGACCTTTTTTCCAGCCTCAAGCTTCACTTCAGTTGCTTTCTTTTCTGCTTCAACTTTTACGTCGGGTACCGCAGAAGCACTTTCGGTAGTCACATCATCAACCTTGACATTTGGAATACCGATTTCTGTGGCTGGTACTTCTATTTCTTTTGACGCTTCTTTTTTGGCAGCCTGCTCTTTTTCAATCTGAGTAGCCAGGTCCACTCCTGTGGGAGAAGATTTATGTGCTGTAAGATAGCCAAGACCCAAAGCCAGACTAAAAAATAACAACGCCAATATGGCAGTAGTACGGGTTAAAAAATTACCGGATCCTGATGCACCAAATACGGTATTTGATGCGCCAGCACCGAAAGAAGCACCCATATCGGCACCTTTGCCGTGTTGAACTAAAATTAATCCTACAAGTGCAACAGCAACCACTAAAAATGAAACTAATAAAATCTGGTACATAATTTAACCTTCTACTCTTTATTTTTTACTGTGCAGCTTCACATATTCCAAGAAATGCTTCTGCATTCAGGGAAGCCCCACCAATGAGGCCGCCATCTATATCGTTCTGGGAAAACAGTGTTTTGGCATTATCGGGCTTCACACTGCCTCCATAAAGTATCTGCATCCTTTGGGAAACTTCGCCAAGATGGGTAGCCAACCAGTGTCGTAACACCTGATGCACCGCCTGAGCCTGTTCAGGAGTAGCCGTTTTACCCGTGCCAATAGCCCAGATAGGTTCATAAGCAATGACCGCTTTGGAAAAACTTTCCTTCCCGGTGACTTTTAACACGCTTTCTAGCTGAGAGAGTAAAACTGACTCAGTTTTATTCTGCTCTCTCTGTTGCAATGATTCACCAATACATAAAACCGGTGTCATTTGCTCATTAGCGACGGCAACAAATTTCGCCGCTATCATTTCATCTGTCTCGCCAAATAGAGTCCGTCGTTCAGAATGTCCAAGTAAAACATATTTAACAGGAAATTCTCTTAACATTGCTGCAGATATTTCACCAGTAAAAGCGCCTGATGTATGCTCGTTGACATTCTGAGCACCAATGTCAATTCTATCATGACCAGCTAACAACTCTGATATCTGTGGAATATGAATCGCACAGGGACAAACACCTATTTCGGTATTTGCATCTAATGATGGTACACCTTGAATTAATTGCTCAATTAACGCGGCATTTTCAACCACAGAACCGTGCATTTTCCAGTTTCCGATGATCAGCTTATTTCGCATAGTCAAGAATCTCCTGAACGCTCCCGTTAAGCGGGCGCAATATTACAAGACTCATATACAAGATACAAGGCAAAAAGTGGCAAATAGCGCTTTCTCTATCATTATCCTGGAAATATCCATAGAGTTGCCTCAGGCAACTAACGAATCGCCTACTTTCCTGATCACATCTGCCAGTTCGTTGGCGTGAATCTCTATCTGACTTTGCTGTTCGCCTTCAACCATAACTCGGATTAAGGGCTCAGTGCCTGAAGCTCTTAATAATACTCGCCCGGTTTTACCCAATTTATTTTCTACCGATAGCAGTGCCTGTTGCACTTCTACCCGACTCATGGGATCGAATTTTTCTGCCACAGGCACATTGACCATCACCTGCGGGATCAAAGGCATTTTTTCAGCCGCCTGTTTCAGAGTTTGTCCGGATTCAACCAGGGTAACCAGTACCTGAAGTGAAGCAATAATACCATCACCGGTACTGATTGCATTTCGACAAATGACATGGCCTGAGGATTCTCCACCCAAATTCCAGTCATGTTTTCTCAGCAGATCCATAACATAGCGATCACCTACCTGAGCTCTTTTAAACGGTATATCTAATGCCTCCAGGGCGAGTTCCAACCCGAGATTACTCATTAAGGTGCCCACAACGCCACCATTTAAAGTACCTTTTGCCTGTTGATGAGCCGCCAGAATATATATCAGTTGATCACCATCGAGAATAGAACCGTCAGCATCAACCATCAACACCCGATCACCATCACCATCAAAGGCAATACCCATATCCGCCTTATGCTCCAACACTGCCGCCTGAAGTGCCTGCGGGTAGGTAGAGCCACAGTGGTCATTAATGTTTAAGCCATCGGGACTGATACCTATGGCTATAACTTCAGCGCCCAACTCTTCAAACACATCCGGTGCAATATGGTAGGTAGCACCATGGGCACAATCCAGCACAATTTTTAATCCTGATAGCGAGAAACGATTGGGGACCCGTGATTTACAAAATTCAATATAACGGCCTCGAGCATCTACCAACCTTTTCGCTTTACCGAGTGCGGTTGCCTCAACGGTTTCCATGGGTTTGTCCAGCCACTTTTCAATTTCAAGTTCCACTGCATCGGGAAGTTTGGTGCCGTCATCGGAGAAAAATTTTATACCATTATCATCAAACGGATTATGTGAAGCACTAATGACAATACCGGCACTGGCTCTGAAAGTTGCCGTTAAATAAGCGATACCCGGCGTAGGCATGGGACCTAACAATAATGCATCAACCCCTGCTGCTGATAAACCCGCTTCCAGTGCCGCTTCAAACATATAACCGGAAATACGCGTATCCTTGCCAATCAGGACCTTTTTATTACCACTGGCCGCTAATGCTTTTCCCGTTGCCCATCCTAGTCGAAGCGCAAAATCAGCAGTAATAGGATAGACACCCACTTTGCCACGTACGCCATCTGTTCCAAAATACTTTCGACTCATACTTTGTCTCGTTGTCTCGGTTTTAACCCGGAATCCACCAGTTCAACTGAGGATTTCAGGTTTAAGGTTAAATAATAAGTCGACCAGTATACTCGTTAATGACCCCTGATGTCCCTCAAATGTAGCATATCCCGATTCAACGGTCGCTTTTCAGTTATGAACAAGCCAAAAGTAGAACGGGTATAATTCCCTAAAAAGTCTTTAACACATTTAGCATATCACGGGTTTCCGCTACATCATGAACTCGTAAAATATGTGCACCCTGTTGCGCTGCTATCATCGCAGCAGAGATGCTGGCTGGTATCCTTTCCAGAGTCCCTCTTGCGGTAATTTCTCCCAAAAACCTTTTACGTGATAATCCAACAAGTAGTGGTTTCTTTAAGCTTAAAAAATCCGCTAACTGCTTTAAAAGAGTGATGTTGTGCTGGCAGGTTTTGCCAAAGCCAAAACCGGGATCAATAATGATGTTTGCTTCAGCAATACCGGCGGATAAAGCCGCATCAATTCGTTTCCCAAGAAACTGTTTGATCTCCTCTACTACATTGCCATATTGAGGTGATTGCTGCATGGTATCCGGTGTTCCCTTCATATGCATTAAACACACCGGCACATTAAGTTCTGCTGCCACCTCAAGCGCTCCTTTTGCTCTTAGCGCGTTAACATCGTTGATAATAGAGGCACCAGCCTCAACGGCTGCAAGCATGACTTCCGGTTTACTGGTATCAATGGAAAGGGGCACGCTAGTCGTTTGTAAAGCCCGAATAATCGGTATTACCCGCTCTATTTCATCCTTTGAAGAAACCACATCGGCACCCGGGCGGGTGGATTCACCACCGATATCAATGATATCAGCTCCGTCTAAGAGCATGGTATGTGCCTGTTCTATGGCTTTATCTCTTTGAAAAAATGAGCCCCCGTCTGAAAAGGAATCCGGGGTAACATTCAATATACCCATAATTTTAGGCAGAGCGAGATCGAGTTTTTTATCTTTGCAGGTTAAAATCATTTAGAGTTACAAGTCTTGAGTAAATGTATTAATCGGGTTTAGTGCCCACTTCGCCCTTTTTGAATTTACGGATATATTCTCCGGTTTGATCGCCCAGAATTTCCCAATAGCGATCAAATCGACTATGTTGAGAAGTGTTTCTCTCTCTGATCCCCTTAAGGATAGCGGCAGGATTTTCATTTTCCAGCCAGTTCCAGGTTTTCCCCATGGCAATCACATAGGCATATTGGAGCAGTTTATCTTCTGCGCTGTACAGGCGGTCATGTTCACTGCCGGTATTAACTTTCTTGATATAAAAATATTCATCATAGGGCAGCAGTTCGCTATTAAGCAGGTTTCTCAAAAGTTTTAATGCCTGTTGTCGTTTTGCAATAGTAACAATCATTGCTTTATTACTATTGGCCTGTTTCAATTTGATTACCGCTTTCGAACTCGCCACATATTGCTGCAAGTCAACAAGAGCAAGCAGTTCATCAATATCAAAATGTTCCTGTTTCAGGTTCAATCCAAAAAACTGCTCTACTGTTAGCTGCTTTTTTCTATTAAATAACATTTACCGTCAACCCTTACCCCAAGCACCCAATCCTAACCTCTTGATTATCCCAGTCCAGATCTGCATTTTCAGCATAATCATACAATGTTCTGTTTGTTATACCAAATTCTACTTGGGAATAGCTTAAGACTTTGGGTATAATTAGCAAAACTTTTACAAAGGTTATTAAGTATGGTGTCATCCAATCTGTTAATGAGTCTATTTGCAAAATCTCCATTGGGCCCCATCCAGCAACATATGGAGGTTGTTCACCAATGTGCGCTGCTACTACCGGAATTTTTTAAGGCCGCTCAACAACGTGACTGGGAGTCTGCGGAAAACACTTATAATGCTATCTGTAAACTGGAATCTGAGGCCGATGAAATTAAAAGGGAATTGAGACTCAATTTACCCAAAGGGTTATTTCTGGCCGTTTCACGAACCGATTTACTCGATCTACTCAGTAAACAGGACAAAATTGCCAATCAGGCTCAGGATATTTCCGGGCTGGCCTTTGGCCGACACATGGTGTTTCCGGAAGTTGTCTCCGATTTATTTTTTGATTTTATTGAGCGCTGCGTGGATGCCTCCGCACAGGCTAATAAAGCTATCCATGAATTAGATGAACTATTAACTACCGGATTTAGAGGTCGGGAAGTGTCTCTGGTTGAAAAAATGATCAATGAGCTTTCTCGAATAGAAACTGAAACAGATGAGCTGCAAGTGAA
>DRNA01000405.1 GCA_011322365.1 Aeromonadales bacterium
GGTGATGATAGAAATGCGCTATGGAATGGGAAAAATGATGGTTACTATTTTCTCAGTGAAAAATCAGGATCATTTAACATCTGGTTTGCCAAGTTAAATTCATCGAATGCCAGACAATTAACGAAATTTAAAAAGGACCCAGTAAGATTTTTATCTCGTTCAGAACAGGGTGCATTAGCTTTTGGTTTTGATGGCGCTATTTACGTAAAAACAACAGACGACAGCAGAGCCGAAAAACTCAATATAAGCTTCGCTATTGATGAGGAATTCAATTCAAGTCACCGTAAAACAGTTTCCAGTGAGGCCACGGAAATGGCTCTGTCACCGGATGGAAAGGAAATTGCTTTTGTAGTTAGAGGTGATATTTTTGTAACCTCCACAGATTTTAATACCACCAGGCGTATCACTAATACCAGTACTCAGGAACGCTCAGTTTCATTTTCTCCTGATGGTAAACGTTTATTATATGCTGCTGAAAGAGGCGACAGCTGGAAAATTTATGCAACAAAAATCAAACGAAAGGAAGAAACACATTTTGCTTTAAGCACGGTGCTGGAAGAAAGCCTGTTAGTTGATACAGGAAAAGAAGCTTTTCAACCCTCATGGTCTCCTGATGGTAAGGAAGTGGCATTTCTTGAAAACAGAACTGCTCTAAAAGTAATTAATTTGAAATCAAAGAAAATAAGATCCATTCTTCCTGCTAACAAAAATTATTCTTATTCCGATGGCGATCAACATTACGCATGGTCTCCTGACGGCAAATGGTTTGAAGTTGACTATTTGGAGCCTGGGCGATGGGTGTCTGAAGTGGGCATCATTTCTGCTGATGGTAAACAAAAGGTGAGGAATCTCAGTCAGAGTGGCTATAACGATGCGGGTGGTATTTGGGCAATGGACGGGAATGCCATAATATGGGTAACGGATCGCCAGGGTATGCGCTCTCATGGTAGCTGGGGATCACAAAATGATATTTATGCTGCATTTTTGAATCAGAAGAGTTTTGATCTATTTAATTTAAATAAAGAAGAATATCAAATTTATAAAGATAAGCAGGAAAAAGAAAAAAAGAAGAAAAAGAAAGCTGAGGAGAAAAATAAAAAGAGTGATAAACAGAAATCTACAGATAAGAAGGCAGACGAAAAAGACAAAGTTAAACCGATAAAAATCAATTTGAAAAATATTGAAGACAGATTTGTCAGATTAACTATTAATTCGTCTGATCTGGCCAGTGCTAAGCTGTCAAAAGATGGAGATAAACTTTTCTACCTTTCTCAATTTGAGAAAGGATATGATCTCTGGATGCATGATTTTAGAGAAGAAACCACTAAAATTGTGGCAAAACTTGGAGCAAAGAGGGCTAATCTGCAAATGGATAAAAAGGGTGAAAATGCCTTTGTACTGGCTGATGGTCGTATCAAGAAAATTAACCTGAAAAATTTTAAAGCAAAACCGGTTTCTTTTGCTGCAACAGTTGAAGTTAATGGCAACGATGAAAGAAGATATCTATTACAGCATATCTGGCGTCAGGTTAAAGAAAAATTCTATGACCCCGAATTACATCATGTTGACTGGGATTTCTACTGGCAATCCTATTCAGCAAAGTTAAATGATATTAATAATAATTTTGACTTTGCTGAACTTGCCAGTGAGATGCTGGGTGAGTTAAATGCCTCACATACCGGGGCCAGATTTCGTTTGAAATCTTCCCAGGCTGACCAGACAGCTTCTTTAGGCGTTTTCTTTGATAATAGATATCAAGGGGAAGGTTTGAGAATTGCTGAAATCATTGAGCAAAGCCCGATAATAAAAGATAATTCTAAAATTAAAAAAGGAGTTATCCTGGAACAGATAAATGGACATAAAATTACCCGACGTTCAAATGTATTTAAACTGCTTAATAATCAGGCGGGAAAACCGACTTTATTATCGGTATTTTCTAAAAAGGAAAATAAACGCTGGGAAGAAGTGGTCAAACCAGTCAATCGGAGACAGCTGTCTCAATTACTTTATAAGCGATGGGTAAAATCACGAAAAGCGGAAACGGAGCGGTTGTCAAAAGGTAAAGTGGGTTATGTTCATGTGAAAGGCATGAATGACCCGAGTTTTAGAAAGGTTTATTCAGAATTACTGGGTCCGTTAAATAATACAAAAGCAGTAGTGGTTGATACCCGCTTTAATGGTGGTGGCTGGTTACACGATGATCTGGCCACATTATTATCTGGAAAGCGCTATATGGATTTTATGCCGCGAGGACAGTACATTGGTAGTGAGCCCATGTTCAAGTGGTATAAACCCTCAATTGTGTTGATGGGTGAGGGTAACTATTCGGATGCCCATATGTTTCCCTATACCTATAAAGCTCTTAAACTTGGAAAGTTGGTTGGGATGCCGGTACCGGGAACAGGCACAGCCGTATGGTGGGAACAACTTCAAACCGGCGATCTGATTTTCGGTATACCACAGGTCGGCATGCTGGGTCTGGATAAAAAATATCTGGAGAATCAGCAACTTAATCCTGACATTAGGGTCGATAATGATCCACAGTCAGTGGCTAATGGTCGTGATAAGCAACTGGAAGCGGCGGTTAAAGTGATGTTAGAGAAAGTTCGTAAGTAGAGATTGTTGTTAAAATAAGGGGATATCATTATCCCCTTTTATATTTAGTAAACCTGCCAGTATTCAGATAGTAATGGATAATCGGATTAAAACCTATAAAACCAACAATAGATGGCCTTTTATTTAATCTGCAACAACTTAATCAAGATCTGCACATGCTCAGCAGTTTCAATTCCTCTGGCTGTTAAATAGCCACCATCAGATTGAGTTATCATCCCTTTTTCAAAAAGTCGTTTGGCTGCCAAAATTTTGTTCTTATCAGCATCGCGGTGAATTTTAATGCCTATTTCTGTTGAATCGAGGTTGAATAAATTTAATATTTCAAGTTCACTGAGTAAATCTGGTGTGAGTGACATTATGTATTCCTGTAATAATTAGAGCATTGGATCAGAAATACACTTTACCAACTGCATAATAAATAGCAAGTATTCCACTAAAAACAGAACTCCAGATAAACCGGGATCTATCGGGTAAGCGACAGATGATAATGTAGTTGACTATTATCGCAACAGGAAACTGCCCAATAAATGAAACCGTACCCAGATGAAGTGCCTGGGGCAGGAAGGTAAAAAAATTGGTTTTTCCAGATACTATATTAGCCAGCTCCAGCACCAGCATATGCCGGGCAATCCATAGTGGGTTGAACCAGAGGGTTGCTCCTATGGTTTTACTGAGCCAGTTAAAGTAATAATGTTCACCGGTTTTTACCCAGAATCCTCTTAGAAGGCCAGTTGGCATAGTTGTTCGATGCCAGACGGAGAGGAACCCGAACCATTTAGGAATTTCAATAGCGTAGACATAGCGTCCCAATAAAGCCACAAACAGGATGCGGAGGTAAGATATATCTCCCAGTATTAATTGTGCCAGCCCATCTGATAACGGATACAGGATCCAGCCCGAGAGTTTATCTGTTTTAGAAACAGGGATAGAGAGGTAGGTTTGGATAATGGATCTTTTTTGCATTTGATTGCTTTCAGCGGCCTTCACAATTTGTGTCCGTAAAAAAACCAGGTTAGAGAACCCTGGTTTTTTTGATTTCTATAGCATAGTTGAAAAAATGACACTCGGCTATTGATTTACCTGGTGTTTATAAATTTCTCCATTTTTCATAACAAAATTTATATTTTCCAGTAAGGTAATATCCTTTAAAGGATCACCTTTTACAGCGATAATATCAGCGAGCATCCCCTTTTTTATCTGACCGCGGTCGGTCACGCCAAAGAGTTTTGCAGTATTGATAGTGGCACTACGTATAGCATTAATAGCCGATTGGCCTAACTCAACATGGAGAGCGATCTCTTTCGCATTGTCACCATGAGGATAAACCCCGGCATCTGTACCTAAAGCAATTTTAAGATGCATTGCCAGGGCATCCTTAAAACTCTTATCAGCTATTGGCATTACAATTTCCCCTTTTGCTTTTAACGCAGGAGGAACAGAATTCCAGTCTATTGATCTGGCGAGATAGAGTGTGGGTACAAACCAGGTGCCATTTTTTTTCAAAACTTTCAATGCTTTTTTTGTCAGAATTGAACCATGTTCAATAGAATCAATGCCGGCATTTGATGCGGCGATAATACCTTTTGTACCATGAGCATGTGCTGCAACTTTCAGATGGTGGCGGTGGGCTTCATCTGCTACAGCTTTCATTTCTTCAAAGGACATTTGCTGGGCACCGACATTATCTTCAAAAGAGAGCACGCCCGCGGTGGCACATATTTTAATGACTTTAGCACCATGCTTGATCTGATATCTTACTGCTTTAACAAATTCATCAACACCATCTGCAACTCCCATGCGGAAATTTGTTTCAAGCACACCGGGGGAAAAACCGGTAACATCACAATGCCCGCCGGTAATTCCGAGGGCGTAACCCGATGGTATAACATCAGGCCCGATAACCCATTTTTTAGAAATGGCTCTGGATAAGGCTACATCAGAAAAATCATAAGCACCAACTTCGCGTACCGTGGTGAAACCCGCTAATAGAGTTTTTCGGGCGTTATAAGCGCCTCGTAAGGCAAAATCACCTGCGGTAAATCTAACCGCTTCTGTTGTCCATCCTGGTCCTATGTTTAAAGTCAGATGGGTATGGGCATCCATTAAACCAGGCAGGAGAGTCATTTTGCCCAAATCAATGACTCGACCTTTGATTTTATTTTTTGGATTGATAGCATCAATTTTATTATCTTTAATAACAAGCATTGCCGGGCTTATATACTTGCCCTGTTTGACGTCAAGATAACGATCAGCCTTTATTATCAAGGTTTCAGCGTGTGAGATAGTGGCATTGAGAAAAATAGCGCTAAATAAAAATAGCGCTAGTAAAGTGGTTAATAAGGTTTTCATTATTTTTTTCCTTATTTTAATGAATAGATTTTATTTTCTGGGAATGGAGTAATCCTTAGCTGAAGTAGCACGGGTATAATAACCGAATCAAATTTATTTTTCACCACTATTTTATCTGGAAAATAGTATGAAACTGAAGCTGGAGCCTTTGTTCAATTCACTTTCTACAGTTATTCTCGATTCTAAAATGTGCATCAGTTGCTGACTGATTGCAAGGCCTAATCCATTATGTGGATTTGTATCATCGATGGCATTCGATGCGCGATACCGAGCCTCAAATATATGAGAGATATCTTCTGCAGGTATACCGCTACCCTGGTCAGATACTTTAACCTTAACCTGTTTTTTCTTTAAGGCGATGATTTCTATTGTAATAGTGTCGCCATCATCACTATGACGAATAGCATTTTCAATTAAATTAGTTAATACGCGTTCCAGTTTGGCAACATCTGAAGTGACCAGGATATGACATTGTTGAGGAATAATGTTTATGGTCAGGTGTTTATCGGTGAGTGGCAGAGAGAACTTGGCAACGATGTCATATAACAGTTCAGCGATGGGAAATTGTTCCAGGTTTATCTGGCTTTGGCCACTTTCAAGATGCGCCAGCTCAAAAATCTGATCAATTAAATGTTTTAACTGACTGGCATTTTTAAAGGCGATACCAATAAATCTTTTGTGTTGTTCATCAGATAAATTTTTTCCTTTAAGTTCAACGGTTTCCAGATAACCCTGTAAAGAGGCCAATGGTGTTCTTAAGTCATGTGACAGGTGCGCTAATAATTGTTTGCGTTGTTTGTCATTGAATTTTAACTGGTTAAATTGCTGATTGATCTGTTCGGCCATTTCATTAAAGGCCAGGCCCAGTTCGTGTATCTCATTATTTTCGGCTTTTGGCCATTGTCTGAGTTTCACTCTGGATTTATCAAACCCGGCCCGTCGAAAATTTCGAATATCTTCAGTTAAAGCTTTAAGGGGGTAGGTTAGAAATCTTAACAAACCCAGTAAAACCATAAAGAAAAAAATCACAGCTCCAAATACCAGCCCGATGGATTGAGCTAATTGTTGATTTGATTGTATACCTGAAAAAATAGAGTCATAAATTTCACTGCCAATGATAATATAAAGATAGCCCTGTAGACGGTCATTGTTATAGATAGCAGCCGCTGAAAATATTTTTTCTCTGCTGAGATCGCGAGGGTCATCACCAAAAATGGGTAAAGGCGAATTATTTTCAATTAACTGTTTCAGTGGCTTAATATTTATTTTTTTTCGTTTTACTTTTCCGGGTTCTGCTGAATAGGTAATTATTTTCCCTTCAGGGTCGACAAAATAAAATTCAAAACTGGGGCCAAGAATCATCAATGTATGAAACATATTTTCCAGAGCTTTATGATCATAGCCCCCCTGTTTTAATAAGGGGTTATCCGCTGCCAGGTGACTGGCAAGGGAGATGTGAAGACGTTGTTCTGCTTCATAACGGGATAACTGTTCAATATTATGCGACCACCAGAAAAATACCCCGGTTACGGCAACAAATAATGCAAATAGCGCCAGAGTTAATCGTTGATAAAGCGAGAATTTCATGGAGTTAACCTTCGGCATTAAACTTATAACCCACACCAAAAACAGTCTGGATAAAGCTGCTGTCTTGTTGCACTGAGCTCAGTTTTTTTCGTAGCCGGTTAATATGTGAATTCACCGTATGTTCGTAACCACTATGATGATAGCCCCAGACTTTATCCAGTAACTGTGCTCTGGAAAATACCTGGTTGGGATGTTTGGCCATAAAATAAAGTAAATCGAACTCGGTGGAGGTTAAATCCAGCATATGCTTATCCAGCAGGACCTGGTGCGTTCCTTGATCGATTATAAAGTTACCAATATGGATAACCGAATTTTGTGGCGTATTTTTCTGGTGGTTATCTAATAGATGCACACGTCGTAGTAAGGCATGTACTCGCGCCTGTAATTCACGAATACTAAAGGGTTTAGTCATGTAATCATCGGCACCCAGTTCAAGGCCAACAATTCTATCAATTTCAGATGTTCTTGAGGTCAGCATTAAAATAGCCTGCTCCGGTTTTTGCTCTCGTATTTTGCGACAGACATCAAGACCATTACAGCCCGGTAAATTAATATCAAGAATTAATAATGCGTAGTCAGTTCCAAGAGCCATTTCAATGGCCTGGTTTCCGTTATGGCACAGTGCAACTTCCAGTGGAAAATCTTCCAGATGTACCTTAATCAATTCGGCGATATCTTCATCATCTTCAACCACAAGTATGGAATCGGGCATAGTATCTTTAAAACCTGTCCTGAAATAGTCGTCTTTATCGGTTAAACAGTCATGCCTCGGGCATACTGTATCCAGTACTGTATTCTAGTGTAACCGACTTTGTTTTTATTCACCAAGTTATCACATTTTTATCACAATGGTAGATAACGTAGTTAAAAGCCCTGAAAATCTATCGGTTTTTCAAGTTGAGGGAAGTGCTGTGATGGTTTGGTTATGTTTTCGTGACATCTTTGTGACCTGAATGAGAAGTTTATTTTTTACCATCTATTTTCTTTATTTATTGAGGAAAATACTAATGCGATTAAATAAAATTTTGCCAATTACTTTACTGGTAGCCGGCTCATTTGCCGTTCAGGCCCAACAACTGGATATCACTATTTACAACCAGACTCAGGGCATAACCTTTACCCCTCTGGTAGTGGCTGCTCATGATATGAACAGTCATATATTTCAGGTGGGTCAGGCTGCCTCCCCCGAATTACAGGCACAGGCCGAAGGAGGCGATCCTGCTGGTGTTGCCGGATTATTAATGACAGCAGGTGCGGTTGTCAATGTCAATCCTGCCGGTGGTTTACTCTTTCCGGGTGGTGATACGTCTTTGAGCATGGATACCGGATCACTTGGATATTTATCACTTACCTCAATGTTACTGCCCACTAACGATGGTTTTGCCGGTATTGATGCCTGGAAAATACCCACAACGGCCGGGGTTTACTGGATAGATGTGGATGCCTATGATGCCGGCACTGAAGCCAATGATGAGATCATCAATGGTGGTGGTGCACCGGGCACACCGGGTATTCCAGCTGCGCCAGGTATGGATGGGGGCATGAATGGCTCCGGTGTGACCACGCAGGAAACCAATGCATTGATCCATATTCATCCAGGTAATATTGGCGATGATGATCCCAACGGTGGTAAAAGTGATGTGGATAATCGTATTCATCGCTGGTTAAATCCGGTGCTTCGAGTTCGCGTTGAAGTCCTTTAGGAGGCTGTTATGAACCAGAATAAATTTAGTTTTAAAGAGGGTTTTACCCTTTGCTTAAAAGGTTTAGTGGCCATCAGCGTGCTTTTATTATCTGCCTGCAATAACAGTAATACGCCGGCTCAACCCCCCTTTGTTGCCCCCAAATTTTTTACTGTGAAAGTAACCAATTTGACCAGTAATCAACCCATGTCACCACTGGGCGTTGTGTTGCATAATCAGGGAGCTTTCTGGGTACAGAATCAGCCAGCATCGGTTGCTCTGGAAACGCTGGCTGAGAGTGGTGACAATTCTGCTTTACTGGCGGAATCATTTGTAAGTGATAGTGCCTCGGGGAGTTCAATTATTACTCCTGGCGCATCACAAACGGTGATGGTAGTGAGTGAGGATCAGAATATCAGTATGCTGTCTTTTGCTACCATGCTGGTTAATACAAACGATGGATTTAGTGGTGCTACCGCCATAGATATCTCAACGATGCTAGTCGGTGATAATCAATCGTTTAAACAGATGGCTTTTGATGCAGGAACTGAAGCCAACTCCGAAGCTCAGGGTACTATTCCCGGTCCCGCAGACGGTGGCGAAGGTTTTAATGCTGCCAGAGACGATGTGAACTTTGTGGCCGGTCATGCTGGAGTAGTCAGTGTTGATGATGGTCTGTCATCTTCGGTATTAAATGTGACTCATAAATTTGATAACCCGGTTATAGCGGTCACCATTACTCGCATTCAGTAAGATACTACTGGCATAAAAGGGTGTGAATTTCACATCCTTTTATTTTCCAATAGAGTTAGCCTGAAGTTAATGAGAGGTTTCTTGTTGTAAAAAATCCAACAGGATCTGATTAAATTCATCCGGTTTATCAATACTCGGCACATGGCCAGCACCTTCTATGGCTTTAAATTCCATTGAAGGCATGAGCTGGATTAAGGATTCAGATTCAGAAATGGGGATGGTGCTATCTTCAGTTCCCCAGACTAATAATTTTGCAACAGGGTTTGTTGATAGAGTTTCATATTCGCTCACCAACCGGTGGTTTGAGAGATATCGTAAAGATGAAACCAGTGAACGCCTGAAACCTTTGTAACGGGATTGTTGTAAATAGAGTTTCTGCCAGTTGGCTACTTTATCATCATGATCGGCTGTGGTGTTGAGTGCAATTAAACCCGGCATAAAAACAACCGTTGCCAGGTACTCGCCAACAAAAGGAATTTGCAGGGGAAAGACTTTTTTAGCAGGAATTTTATGTACCAGAGGGTCCTGTAGTATCAGACGTTTGACTCTTTCGGGGTGTTCATTGGTAAAGCGAGCGACAATGGGGCCGGCCATGGATAGCCCCATCAGGTTCACCGGTTTTTTAATCTGGAGAGTGTCTAATATCTGTAGAATTTGTTCAGAATACAATTCAATGCCATATTCGGTCTCTGGTCTGTCACTGAGTCCCCGACCGAGTAAATCAAAACGTAATACCCGATAACCTCTGGCCTTTAAAAACTGAAATGTGGGTTCCCATAAAAATGCCGGTACAGAAAGACCGTGCACCATTACCACAATATCGGCAGCTTCATCACCGGCCAGTTCATAATGAACTACCCCCAGTGGTATTTGCAGATAATCACCACCAAGTTGCTTTCTGGCCTGGCTGTCCAGGGTATACTTTTCGGTATTTTTATAGGCATAGTAAGCCCATAAAATGAATGAGATGAACAGCAGTAGTGTGAAGGTGATTTTCAAAATATTCTTTTTAGTTTTTATTAGGTGAAAAAGACGATTAATTTATAAATATGTATCCATAACGTTATTGTTTTTGCTGAAACAGATGTTGTTCAATGGCATCTGCAATAGCAACAAATGAGTCTCTGGCACCAAAACAATCGGTTTTAATCTCGGGCCCATAAATTAAAATCGGGATCTGCTCACGAGTATGATCAAAACCGCGCCAACTGGGATCATTACCATGATCAGCGGTAATCACTACCATATCATCTTTGCGTATGGTTTTGGAAAAATCTGCTAATAACTGATCAAAATGCTCCAGTGCCGCTGCATAGCCAGGCAGATCACGCTGATGACCATATTGCATATCGAAGTCAACAAAGTTGGTGAAGATAAGATCGCCGTCACGGGCATTGAGTCCGGCCTGTCGAGTGACCGCCATTAATTCATCCAGCCCGGAAGCTTTCAGTTTATGGGTAATACCCTGTCCGGCGAAAATATCGGATACTTTACCAATAGCATGCACGGCTGCACCGGATGCTACCACTTTATCTAGCAAAGTAGTGCCAGTGGGTGGAACCGCATAATCTCGACGATTGGTAGTGCGGGTGAAATCTCTGGCAGACTCTCCCACGAAAGGGCGGGCGATAATACGGCCGATATTGTATGGATCGAGTAATTTTCTGGCAAGTTCGCAAAGCGCGTAAAGTTTTTCCAGACCAAAGTGTTGTTCATGCGCCGCGATCTGAAAAACTGAATCCGCCGAGGTATAGCAGATGGGTTTACCCGACTGGATATGTTCTTCTCCCAGGGCCTCAATAATACCAGTTCCCGAGGCCTGGCAATTCCCCAAAATACCGGGCACATTACCCTGTTGAATGAATGTCTGAATAAAAGGTTCAGGAAAACTGTTTTCAGGTTGCTTAAAATAACCCCAGTCAAATGTCACCGGTAATCCCGTCATTTCCCAGTGACCGGAGATGGTATCTTTGCCGGTGGAAACTTCAGCAGCACAGCCCCATTGCCCATGGATGGCATCAGTATTTTTCGGATTTTCACCTGCTGCCAGACTCGCGGCCTGTGCCAGCCCCAGTTGTTGCAAAAAGGGCAGATTTAACGGACCGCTACGCACACCGTTAAGATTGGCTTTACCAGCAGCGCAAGCTTCAACGATATGTCCATAAGTGTTGGCACCTTCATCACCAAAAGCTGCAGCATCGGGAGCATGTCCAATGCCGAAGGAATCCATTACCAGTAAAAAACAACGTGCCATTAAACTTTCCTCATGCTTCTGATATTTCTATAATAGTCGGCGTTTTTTCTACAGCGTCACCTATCTTATAGGCAGATAATAGCATTTTTCGCGCCTGTTCCAGGTTGTTTCTGCTTGCTGCATGGATACGGGCAATAGGCTGGCTTTTTTCAACTGTGTCACCCAGGCTTAACAGTCGGTCAAAACCTACTCGACTATCAATGGCATCCGATGCTTTTTTCCGTCCACCGCCGAGTACAATCACTGCCAGGCCGATTTCACGGGTATCAATAGCATTAATAGTACCGGAACAGGGTGCAGGGATATCTTCAATAATGGGTGCAGATGATAAATATTTTTCGGGCTGATGCAGTAAATCAGCGGGGCCACCCAGTGCATTTACCATTTGCGAAAATACCTCGGCAGCCTGACCGTTCTTAAGGACCTGAGAAATTTTAGCGTGCGCTGTAGTTGATGATGTAGCTAACTGACCCTGCAACAACATTTTGCCACAGAGGCCGAAAACCACCTGTTGCAATCGACTATCACAATGTTCACCGCTGAGAAATTTCAGTGCATTGCTGACTTCCAGTGCATTACCCGCTGCCGAGGCCAGCGGTTGATCCATAGCGGTTATTAACCCCGAGGTCTTAACACCAAGAGCATTTCCTGTTTCAATGAGACTAATTGCCAGCTTGCGGGCATGAGCCAGATCCGACATCACCGCGCCGTTACCACATTTTATATCCAGCATCAGCCCGTCCAGTCCGGCGGCCAGTTTTTTTGACAGGATAGAAGCAGTAATTAGTGAAATACTTTCAACGGTGGCAGTGGCGGAGCGAATGGCATAAATCTTTTTATCGGCGGGCGCCAGATTAACTGTCTGGCCAATAATGGCGCAGCCGACTCTATTGACCACCTTCCTGAACAGGGGGTTATCTGGCACGGTGTTATAACCGGGTATAGCCTCCATTTTATCCAGTGTGCCACCAGTATGTCCTAATCCCCGGCCTGAAATCATCGGCACATACCCACCGCAGGCCGCAATGACCGGGGCCAGAATCAAACTGACATTATCACCTACGCCACCGGTAGAATGTTTATCCAGTATGGGGCCTTTGAGTTCTGGCCAGTGCAGAATATTTCCAGAATCACGCATAGCGCTGGTTAAAACCTGGCGCTTTGGCAGGGAGAGCTCATTAAAAAATACTGCCATAGCAAAAGCGGCAATCTGGGCGTCGCTGGTACTCTGGTCCGAAATACCGGCGATAAAATGTTGAAGATGTTCATCCGGCGGTTGTTCACCATCACGGATCTGGCGGATAAATTCCTGTGGTAGAAAACTGTGCATGGATCAGAGTCTGCTGTTCATGATGTTGTTCATTCCATCAGGCGCCATAGGGTACCCAGATATTTTTGACCTGTGTGGCCTTTTCCATTAATGTCCTGGGTTTGAGATCACGGTACCAGTCAATTTCCTCTTCACCGTGTGACCAGGTCTGCTTTAAATTGCTGATAGATGCAGCTTCAATGGCTTTTACGGCTCCGGCCTTACCAAAATACCAGATAGCATTGACTTCTTCATGTTCGGCCAGCGTCTGAGCCAGTTCCGCATGTTCGCCAGTAACAATATTCACCACACCGGCAGGTACGTCAGAGCTTTCCAGTAGCTGATAAAAATCCGTTGCCGCCAGAGGATGAATATCAGAAGGAATGATCACCACACGGTTTCCTGCGGCTATGGCAGCAGCCATTAAGCTGACCAGACCCAGTAAAGGTACCGCCTGAGGTGCAACAATGCCGATAATACCCAGAGGTTCATTCATGGCAATAGCGATATCACGCGCCGGTGGCGTGTGGACCGCACCATCAAATTTGTCGGCAAAGGCAGCAAAGGTAAATAATGACACCAGAGTCGCTTCCACTTGCTGATTAGCCTGAGTTTTGCTACAGGCTGTCATACGTTGTAACTGGGAGACAAAATCAGCTTTACGCGCATCAAGATTTTCGGCAATGTAGTAAATGATCTGTGCACGTAAATGAGCGGTTGCTTTTCCCCAGCCTGAGGCTTTATAAGCCGCCTGAACCGCATTTCGGATATCTTTGCGATTACCGAGACCCACTTCGGCAAGTAATTCACCCGAAGGACTGATGACGGGCATCACGCTATTGCCGTCTGGACGTGCCTGTTTGCCGCCGATATAATTTTTGGGTGTACGGTCAATGGCCGTTTCTGAGCTTGCATGCAGTGATTTCAATTTGCTGGAAGGAAGTGCCTTTAACGGTTTTGGTAGTGTGTTTCGGCGAGGTTTTAAATAAGCCAGCATCCCCTCACGCCCACCTTCGCGGCCATAGCCGGATTCTTTATAACCGCCAAAACCACAGGCTGCATCAAATTGATTGGTTGAATTGACCCAGACAATACCTGCTTTGACTCGAGCGGCCATATCCAGTGCCACATTAATATTTTCAGACCAGATACTTGCCGCCAGGCCGTATCGACTATTATTTGCCAGAGTCACCGCTTCATCGGGCGTGCGGAAGGTCATGGCCACCAGTACCGGCCCGAAAATTTCCTGCTGTGCCAGTCGGGATGAAGATTCAACCCCTGTAATGAGTGTGGGTAGATGAAAGCAACCGGTTTGGGGCATATCCAGTTGCGGTTGCCACAATTCACCACCTTCTTTGATACCGGCTGCAATCAGAGAACTTACACGCAGATGCTGAGTTTCATCAACCAGCGCACCAATATCAATGGCTTTATCCAGCGGATCACCCACACGCAGCTTCGCCATTCGTCGTCGCAGTTTAGTATAAAAACTTTTAGCAATGGACTCGGCTACTAATAAACGCGAGCCGGCACAGCAGACTTCTCCCTGATTAAACCAGATAGCATCTACGATACCTTCTACGGCACTGTCCAGATCAGCATCGGCAAAAACAATAAATGGTGATTTACCACCGAGTTCAAGGGTAATGGCTTTGTTGGAACCGGCAGTTTCTTTACGAATGAATTTGCCCACTTCGGTTGAGCCGGTGAAGGCAATTTTTTTAATTTTGGGGTGGGCCACAATGGCTTTACCGGTTTCACCGTCACCGGTAATAATATTCACTACACCCGCAGGAAGCCCGGCTTTCTGGCAAAGTTCGGCAAAATAGAGCGCGGTTAAAGGTGTTTGCTCGGCGGGTTTTAATACCACTGTATTGCCGGCAGCGAGCGCGGGTGCAATTTTCCAGGCCAACATTAAAAAAGGAAAATTCCATGGAATAATCTGGCCGACAACACCTAAAGGTTCATGGTCTTCCAGTTCATTATCCCGTAGCTGTGCCCAGCCGGCATGATAATAAAAGTGTCGTGCTGCCAGGGGGATATCAATATCTCGGCTTTCTCGAATGGGTTTGCCATTATCCATGGTTTCCAGCACGGCCAGGGTGCGGGAATGTTTTTGAATTAACCGTGCCAGTGCATAAAGATAGCGTGCCCGTTGATGACAGCTGAGTTTTTGCCAGTCGGTTGCGGCATTCTCAGCCGCTTTTACCGCTTTGTTAACATCGGCTTTGCTGGCTTGAGCAATATGGGCCAGCAGTTTGCCGTTGGCCGGGTTTCGACTGATAAAGGCCTTACCCTTTGCTTTGACCCATTTACCGTTAATAAATACATCAAAGTTTTTTTGATGTATTTTTAACCAGGCCGCGGCATGATCCTGGCTTTCAGGAGCAGGTCCATAGCTTAATGAATTAAAAATATCACTTACTGAATTTGGCATATTTTTTCTCTTTCAGTCAAAACGGATTACACCAGAGGTTGATGTTCGTAGGCCGCATAATGGCCGCTGACGCAATGCTCTAACTGGCGTTCAATATCGGTTAATAAACTGGATGCTCCAATACGAAAAAGCTCAGGTTGCAACCAGTCGTTTCCTAATTCTTCTTTCATCATCAATAAGTATTGCAGCGCAGTTTTAGCGTCGCTGATACCACCGGCTGGCTTATAACCAATTTTAAATCCAGTGAGTTCATGGTAACGCCGGATCATGCGCACCATAGTTAAAGAAACTGGCAGGGTGGCATTGACGCTTTCTTTTCCTGTTGAGGTTTTAATAAAATCAGCCCCGGCCATCATGGCGATCATGGATGCCCGAGCTACATTATTCAGGGTGCCAAGTTCGCCGGTTGCCAGGATAACTTTCAGGTGAGCCTCACCACAGGCTTCACGAGCTTTCACGATCATATTATACAGTGACTGCCATTTTTCAGTGAGCACCAGTTGTCGTTCAATAACAATATCAATTTCTCTGGCTCCGGCTTTAACCGAATGTTTAATTTCAGAGAGCCGTGTTGACAATGGTGATAGGCCTGCCGGAAATCCTGTTGAAACCGCAGCTACTGGAATATCGCTACCTTGCAGGGCTGATACAGCAGTTTTGACAAACTGATGATAAACGCAAACTGCACCCGGTTGAATTCGCAGGTTTTCCACATTGAGTTGTTGTAAAATATCGGGTCGTACCGGTTGCAGCGCTTTGGCACAAAGCCGTCGCACACGTGCTTCGGTATCGTCACCGGCTAAGGTGGTCAGGTCGATACAGGTTATGGCTTTGAGTAACCAGGCGGCCTGCCACTGCTTTTTTACCGAGCGTCGGCCTGAAAGACTACGGGCTCGCGTTTCCACCGCACTACGATTTACCCGATGGCGAAGGACTTCATCCAGATCGAGTGGCAAACCGGGGTTTCTGGAAGGGTGGATTGAGACCACCTTTTGATGTGCAGATGTCATATTCTCTTGCCTGAATGTAAATTCCCCCCGGCAAAGCCGAGGGATTTAATTTTGTGAGCCAGATTAAATTGACTTAACTTACCAATTTTACCTGCTCTATTTTATGGTTTATTTTTTATTCGAACCTCGAACCTAAACTCATTTTTTAAAGAAGTTTTAAAAAATGAGTTATCAATCGCTTAAAATCATCCGCTGAACTCGCGGCTGAATTTTGTGTATGTTCATGTGACAATTCAATATCTGAAAGTCCGGCACCAGCATTGGTAATGTTAGACAGGGCAATAACCTTCATACCCAGAAAACGAGCCAGTATCACTTCCGGTACTGTAGACATTCCTACGGCATCGGCACCAAGGATATGCGCCATACGTACCTCTGCTGGTGTTTCAAAACTGGGGCCGGATAACCATGCATAAACACCTTGTTGCAGCGTTATTTTACTCTCTTTGGCGGCTTTTTTCATCAGGCTTTGTAACTCAATATCGTAGGCACAGGACATATCTACAAAGCGATTATTAGATGATTCGCCAATCAGTGGATTGGCTCCGGTGAGATTGAGATGATCGTTAATTAACATAAAATCACCGGCACTGATACCGTTGTGGGCAGTACCCGCAGAATTAGTCAGCAGCAGGGTATGGGTACCGAGAGCCTTTAATGTTTCCAGCGGCAGGCGCATGGCCGCGGCATCGCCCTGTTCATAATAATGTGCTCGACCGCCTAGTACAGCAACATTCACGCCTTCAAGCTGACCAATAACCAGATCCGGTTGATGGCCTTCCACACCCGCATGAGGAAATCCCTCCAGTTCGGAGTAGGGGATAACAATAGCATGGTCGATGTTATCGATAAATCCTGCCAGACCTGAACCGAGGATTAAAGCAATATCGAGGCCAGTACTATCAAGCCAGTCACAACGTGTTTTGATGGCCTGTGCCAGAGTAGTTGCAGTCATTATAAATCTCTTAAATTTTCGGCGCCAAAGGAGGCCGGTAATAATTCTTTAATGCTAAAGTGTTGCTCAACGCCCTCTTTACCGCAGATAAGGATATCCGTATCACTACTGGCAAATTCATGGATTTTCTGTCGACAGCCACCACAGGGTGGCACGGCTTTAGCTGCGGATGAAACAATACAGATCTGCTTTATTTCAGACTCTCCGGCACTGACCATGGCACCAATTGCATTCGCTTCGGCACAAATACCTTCAGGGTAGGCGGCATTTTCCACATTACAGCCAATATGAATATTACCCTGGGTATCAAGCACCGCAGCACCCACTTTAAAACGGGAATAGGGCGCATGGGCGTTTTGCATGGCAGATAATGCCGCTCGGTATAAGGTCTGTTGCATGGGATCAGTGCTTGCCATTTTGAGGTCCGATTGAGTTAAATTTATCCAGAAAAAATGGATAAAATCCGTGTTAAAGAAGCGGTAATTTCAAAAACGCCAATACTGTCATAACTATCAGGCAAAGTACACCAAGGGTAAAGATATTAAACCGCAAAGGTACATAGTTAGAATGGATATGCACATAAGCATGAGCCAGACGACTGAGCGCATAGACCCAGGCCAGGATTAAAACCGTTGTAGAAACCTGCTGAGTAAAATAAAACAGCATGGATAACACATAAAAAAGCACCGGGGTTTGAAACTGATTGGCTATATTATTAGAGACCTTAACCACATCCTCAGGCCAGGCACTGTTATCAAGCGCGGTTTTCTGACGGTCAACGCCACCGGCCTTAATGGCCTTGATTTTTCGAGCACCTAAAATTAAAAAAACCAACAGCGTCAGGGTGATCTGAATTAAAACCGGAAACAGGATAGTTGAAAAATGCATAAGATTGTCCTTTATTGTTATTTTAGTAGGAGATTATTATACCTAAAAAGAGTAGTAACTTACCAATTATCTTCATAACAGAGATACCAGTTAATTCCTGAAAAAGATATTTTAATCATCAGGTGAGGTTTTGCCAGGAATTTAATGCTACAGTGTAACTATTGGTATTTATAATAGCTGTTGAATATATTTTTCTGAACCAGTGACAATTGGAATTTAATCTACATGAAAAGATATCTTACAATAGGAATGATATTGTTATTTAATGTCTCATGTGCAACCAAAGAGATTGTGCCGGATACCAGTAGATGGAATTCTTACTGTAGTGAAGTTGTAGACTATTTGATTTGTTATAAATTACTAGGGAATTTCAAAGAAATAATAGCTCCGAAAAAACACGTTATGTTAAATGACAAATCTAATTTTGCAAATATTTTTGATGTTGGATACGATTATAATAAAAAATCTTTTGATTTGCCTAAATTTATAATTTATATGCAGATTGACGAATTAAGACATAAGCAAAAAAAAATAAATTTTACTGCATTTACCAAAGCATTGGCGGAGCATATCAATATCATAACAAAAAATTCTACAAAGCCTTCAGATTTGAAACCAGATATTTTCAAATCTGAAATTATAAATGATATTAATTATGCTGTAGTGAAACACAAGAAAAATGAGAGTTATAATGTGTTAATTGGTAATAAATATTTTATTACCATTGGTTCTACTTATGGCATGTATTCAAATGTAAGCTCAAAATGGAAAATTGAAAGAGAGAAAATATTTAATAATATAATTAATTCAATCTCATTGAAAAAACTACAAAATTAATTTACAAATAATAAAAAAAAAGATTATTAACTGGTTGAAAGTAACTCAATTCTCTGTTTAATTAATTTAATATATGCATCTTTTTGTTTCTGAGGTAAAAAAGAGGATTGAATCAGGTGAAGATATTCATCTTTATATTTCAAAATTGTTGTCAAACTTTTTTTAACTGCATTTTCCGGGATGCCAGCTTGAGTTGCCAGTAGTATAAAATCAGCTTTTGAATAAAAACCATTCCCCATTTTGCCAAAATAAGGTAAAGCGGTATCATCTTCAATTAGCCTCATGGCCATTGTGGGTTGGTATTCTGCATAGAGTGTGGTGTTTAATACATCATAAAAGGGTGTTAATTTGAAATGTGGCTGATGGAATATGCTGATATTTTTAAGGTGAAAATCGTTGTTACCTATCAGGTATGAGAACATAATTCTTTTAAAGCAATCATTAGCCAGACCCAGCCCACCAATTTCACTCAATTTCAGCAGAACATCAAGATAACTTAAACTGCGATATTTGTTTTCAATATCATTAGCCGTAATACCAAATACCTGCATCATATCCTCATGATGTATTTTATTGCCTTCACTTCTATCAAATCTCTGGATGATATAGACAAGCTCACCCGAGCCCTGAAACTTCACCAGACCAAGTTCGGGCACTTCAAAACCAGCAGTTTTGGCAAGAAGCATGGAAACATGTTCATTCTCAGGAGCGCAAGGGAATTCATCAGGCGCAGGTTTAAGTATAAATTCACCACCAGAATCTACTATTTCAATGAGTTTGTGTCTGAGAGTCATCTGCACTTTCGGTTGGACTCCACTGATTGACATTCTTGCTTTTGATACAGCTTCTCGTGCTCGAGTATAAAACTGAGATTTTTCATAGGGGAGGATCGCAGTAGCCGTTGTTGTACCGAATAGTTTTTTGAGACAGGCAGGATGATATTCTGTCTGTTGGTTTTGCCTGAATGATTTAAGACAAATCTTGCAATTCAATGGTTACCGCTCCTATCAGATCATGCCCATTTTCCACTAATAAACCAAACAGATCATCTGTATGGATCTGTTGTGTATTAGCCTGGGTCTTTCTAAGCCAACCTTCTGCAAGCAAGCCTGCAAAAAATCCATGAAGTTCTTTTGTTTCATACGGTTGCATAGTAACTGGCAGGCTGACACTAATGGCGGCTTTTCCGCTTTGTACATAGGCATCGCTATATGCAAAGCTATACCCCTTGTCATTTTGTTGCAACACGCCGACTTTATCACCATGCAAAAAAATATCAGCTACTCTACCCATAGTTTTAACCCAAATACTTTTGCTATTGAGATAACTGTTTCAAGCTTAGGACTGGAAGCCCCCTTTTCGATGGATTGGTAGGCATTTTTACTAATACCGGCCAGATCAGCGACATCTGCCATGGACAACTTCCTTAGTTTTCTGGCCTGATATATGACTTCTGGAAAAGCTGAAAGAGATTGCATTGGTTTTTGGGCACGGGTTTCATACTCTAATTTTTTGATCGCCTGACTTAGCTGTTCTGATAGTGAAAGGACTTCATCAGCGGCAATATCTTTCGGTTTTTTTTGAGACTGATTGGCTGTTTTTATGTTCATTTTAAAATTATTTAATAAAAAATATACAAGTAGACTATACTTATACTTTAATAAATAAAAGTTTACTTGTCAAATATGATGTAATAATATTTTTTTATACAGTTAGACTGTCAAAAATAGTCAATATTTTTAGTATCTGTTCAGCATTTCTCTAGCAAGGATACTATTTCATTGGCCAGGTTTTCTGGTTTATCTTTTGAAGCAAAACGTTTCACAACTTCACCTTTGCGATTAACCAGAAATTTAGTGAAATTCCATTTAATAGATTCTGTTCCAAGAACACCGGGTGCCTGATGTTTCAGAAATTGATAAAGCGGGTGGGTGTTACCGCCATTGACTTCAATTTTAGCAAACAGGGGAAAGGTGGTTTGATAGGTCAGGTCGCAAAAAGATTTAATCTGTTTTTCATCACCGGGTTCCTGTTTGCCAAACTGATTACAGGGAAATCCAAGTATTGAAAAACCGCTATCATGGTATTTTTTGTAGAGCGCTTCCAGACCTTCGTATTGAGATGTAAAGCCACATCGACTGGCTGTATTGACAATGAGTAGCACCTGATCCTGAAAAGGCTTCAGTGTGGATATGCTACCATCGATAGTTTTGCATTCAATATCATATAGAGAATCTTTCATTGTGACTCCTGAAGATAATGTAGTATTAAAAACGATCAAATAATATTAACTATTATTTGATCGTTATGCTATTAAAGACGGGATCGGTTTTCAGTAAAATTGACCAGGACCAATCAGCCAGATTGTTGTCCTGATATATTTGTTTAGCCCGTCGATAGTTTCCCTTTAATTGGTAGTATCGGCTAAGAGCAAAATATATTCCTGGCATAGGATATTTTTTATTGATAAATTTCTGAATATTAACTAAAGCACTCTTTAATGCGTGTTTTTTTCTGATGATATCACCAGTTTCCTCATAACAATAAGCGAGATTTAATTCATGGGAAACACCGACCAGCAGGTCATCGATTAATCTCAGTTTTCTGGGGGATGATTCATAGACCGGCTGATAAAATTCTATGGCGAGTTTACAATGACCATTCCAAAAGGCATCAGCTCCGGCCAGTAATAAATGCCTTTCACTTTTTTTCCAATTTTGCTGTTTAATCAATTTTTTAGTATGTTTGTTTTTATGCATCCAGTTAAACATTAACTGTTGCAGACGATACGTATAAACATCACTGTAATAGGGATCTATCCTTATAAGTACCTGGTTGGCCTCTTTCCATAAACCTTTTGCTTCGAGATTTAAAATAGTGGCAAAGCTCAGATAAATATCATCTGGTTTGAGCAATTTCTGGACTTTTTCTAATAATGCATCTTCTTTTTTTAGATTATTCAGAGAACGGTATACCCTGGCCAAACCTAACATACATGCACTATTTTCAGGTAAAATTTCAAGGCAATAGTTAAAGTGTTGAATGGATGATTCAATGTTTCCAAGATTAAACAAGGTGTCGCTGATGGCAAAGTTAGTCATCGGGGATAAGGGATTATGTTCCAGAGCTTTCTCAAAATAGGTCAGAGCCTTCTGGAAGCGAAATTGACTCCACAACAAGAAACCATAATTATGTAATGCTTTTGTTAAGCGTGGGTTTATAGATAAAGCTTGTTGAAAATTCTTTTCAGCAGCTTCATAACTACGTTCATAAGTTTTTAATAATCCTTTTGCTGCATAGGCTTCTGCTAAATTTGGCTCCGTTGATAAAGCTAAATCAATAGCCTTGCTTGCCTGTGGTAATGCGACTTCCGGTTTCAGTTGGCCATTTTGGTATAGTAGCAAACTCACTAACGCATACCCGGCATTAGCCAGGGCGTAATCGGGCGCAATATCTAATGCTTTGGAATAACTGACTAAAGCTTTATTGAGACTATCCTTTGTATTAAGGCTAGCATAAGCCTGACCTTTCAGATAATTTTCATAAGCACCTTTTTCTCTGGGGTGGTGAATGATAATACGCTTTTGATTATCTTTTGAATCGGTTTCAAAAGAGGAGGTAATGGCATCACCAATTTTTTGTTGAAATTCAAATAACCGGTCACGAGGCGAGCGAAATATTTTAGACCAGATATGGGTATCGGTTCGGGTGTCTATCAATTGAATGGTAACTACAAACTCCTGATCCTGTTGAAGAGAGCCTTCAATCAAGTAATCAACTTTTAATTTTTTGGCTATTTCTTTTGCACTGAGTTGTTGATTACTGAAGCTTGATGATGAAGTCCTGGATATCACTCTAAATTGAGAAAGAGTTGCCAGTTGATGGATGATTTGTTCCGTTAGGCCTTTTGCCATAAAATCATATTCAGACGTATGGGAAAAATTTTCGATAGGTAGAACAGCAATTGAATAGGGTTTAGCGGGATTATTGTTATCTTCATTAACCTTTTTGGTCGCAAAGTAATTTTTAAAAAACCATCCGATCACTATAACAATAACCACTGCTGACAATAAAACAGGCCATTTTTGATGGTTGGTTATTTTTTTAGCAGTAATTGTCGAATCATTGTCACTTTCGATCTTCCAGTTGATCGGTTGTGTTAACTGATATCCCAGTTTGGGCTTGGCTTTGATATAATTTTTTCCGTCAACTTTTTTTAAATGATTCCTCAACGCTGAAATACAGGTATTTAGTGCATTTTCACCCACCACCTGATTTCCCCAGACTTTTTCGAACAGATCCGTTCGAGCAACAACATTCCCATCAGCTTCGGCTAATACACAGAGCATTTTCATCATTTTTGGTTCTAGCTCAATGTGCAGGGTTTGGGTGCTAATTGTCTGATTTTTAGGGCAAACCAGCCAGGATCCCAAACGGAAATCTGGTATCGATGGGGTATTTTGTGAAGCGGCTTCCTTTTCTGTCACAGCCAGACCTATTTAAAAAGTTATTGTGAGCTGGTAACTCATTGATGTTATTGAATATGACCAACTAAATCCTATGATACTAGAACATGCTGAGGTTTCCCATAGCTTTTCCTGATGTTTTGTCCCGGCTCACAACATAGTATCGCCCTATGTAAAAAATCTCATCGACTTAAGCAATAAGCTATTGATCTTTATAGTTGATTTGTCGATTGAGTCGCATTTTATCTTTTAACCTCAATAAGGAGATGGCCAACATGAAACCAATAACAGGCATTTTTTCAGTTCTACTGGTTTTGACATTGTTATCAGCCTGTGGACATAAAAAAAAGCCGGTACTACCACCAGCACCGGTAAATAATGCCCCAAGTGCTAATGCGGGTAGCGATCAATCTGTGGATGAAGAAACTACGGTTACACTGACGGGTAGTGGCACGGATACGGATGGTTCAATAGTAAGTTACAGTTGGACCCAGCTCTCAGGCAGTATGGTAACTATCCAGGATGCTGGCATGGCAACGGCCA
>DRNA01000406.1 GCA_011322365.1 Aeromonadales bacterium
GTCCCAGAAGTACCAGGGCAGTAATGACGGCTGCGGCTTCAAAGTAAACATCGACCAGACCGCCTTCCATCTGCATAACAGGCGGGAAGATGGAGGGAAATAACAGGGCAATGGTGCTATAGGTCCAGGCAACGGAAACGCCCAGGCCAATTAAGGTAAACATATTCAGGTTTCGGGTTATAACAGACTGAACCGCCCTTACGTAAAAAGGCCAGCCACCCCAGATAACTACCGGTGTAGCCAGGATAAATTCAATCCATTGCACCATTTGCATGGACAGACCAGAGGGTAATAAAGAAGGGGCTAGATCAGCTACCATTGCCAGGATAAAAACAGGAATGGCCAGAATAGTACTGTATTTAAAGCGCCGTGTCATATCCTCCAGTTCTTCATTTTTTTCTTCACTGTCGGCAGCAACTGTCATAGGTTCCAGCGCCATACCGCATTTTGGGCAGCTGCCGGGATGATCCTGTACTATTTCAGGATGCATAGGGCAGGTGTACTTTGTCTGACTGGACGGTGCTTCACCAACCCGGTCGAGCGCCATGCCGCATTTTGGGCAGTTGCCAGGCTTGTCCTCGTGGATTTCCGGATGCATAGGGCAGGTATAATAAGATGAAGTGTCCAGGGATTGTTGTGAAGAATGAGAATGAGAGTGGGAAGGGGAAGTATGAGAGTGATGTTGGTGTTCATGTTCATGACAATGATGTTCATCATCATCTTCTTTAATGTATTTTTCCGGTTCGGCTTTAAATTTACCAAGACAACCAGAACTGCAAAAAAAGTATTCCTGATTATGGTAATGTAAATGATGTTCACTGTCTTCAGTAACATTCATACCGCAAACCGGATCAGATAGTAATTGTTCTGCTTTTTTATGTTCCATTTTACTTCCCTTTATTCTCTGCTTGTCACAGGTTTATGCGTAAGAAATGTTGTCTTCTATAAAATTTTCTTCCAGTTCAATTCCACTGTCTGAGGTTGGAAACCTTAAATCATTGTAGTGACTGATATCCAGCAGTAGAAAATCAACGATATAATGGTAAGGGGAAAAAGCACCAAAGCGGGTAACAGTATCAAGAGAATTTATAGCCTCTCTGGCCAGTTCGGATATAGTCTGTTTGTCTTTATCTGTTCTGATAATAAACATTCTTTTATCAATATGAAAACCATACAGTTTCATAATACGGGAGATTTTATTCCAGGCTTTGTGACACTCACTGGATGGAAGATGTGCATAATCAAGGTTAATAATAACCCCGTATGTTTTGCATAAGCTGTTCATAATAAACCTCCTGTTTATCAGAAACTCAATAATAAAAAAAGTTTCTATATACGTTAAATTTATTATAAAACAGTCACCATAACCTTAACCTTTCCTGAACATTAAATTTTTGTCATCTTAATTATGTTTACAGCGCGTTACACTGAACAGGTCATTAAGCTTGTTAGTGCGGTAAAGAAAATACAGAATAATCAGGAAGGGAAGTAACAGAACCAGGCCAGCAGTCATCATACCGGATAACATCTCAGTGAAATTAGTCTCAGCCATATTTTTGCCTACATGGGCGAGAAAAAAACTGGTAGGTATAATACCAATCAGTGTGGCCAGGGAAAAACGCCATAATTTTAATGGTGTTAGTCCCATGGCATAACTGACAATATCATAAGGGATAACAGGAATAAAACGTGAAACTAAAAGCCCCCACATCAGCCAGGATTGAGATTTTTCCTGTTCTATATTTATCCTGTGGCCAGACAGGCGGCAAATAATATCAGCACCTAACATCCGGGTAAGCAAAAAAGCAATAATAGCACCCAGCCAGGCTCCGATAATAATATAAATAGTTCCCCAGGTATGCCCATATACTGCTCCGGAGGCCAAAGCAACTGCGGCACTGGGCAGTAATTTAAATAAAATAGCGAAGGCCATTAAAAAAATGGTCAGCCCAATTCCCCATGGTCCAATGGATAACAGGTAGTTTTTAAACCGGCTGGTATCGGATATTAAATCAATAAATCCTGTATTTCTTAAGGTCAGATAAACCAGGCTGAAAAGAAATATTAAACTCAGAAAACAGATAAAGCGATGTGAGCATAGTGTTTTCAACATTTGTCAGCCTGAACCTGGTGGGAGTTAGACTCATTGTAAAACAAAAGCAGAAGGGGAAACATTAAATTTATTTAATGTTGCCCCTCGTACCTGTGTGGAACCAGAATGGGATTAACTGATTATGATATAAATTTCATTGAATTACTTTTTATTATTTCGTTAATTTGTTTGCGGCTAAAATGATGCTTATCCTGAGAGCCGATTAAATCCTCACGGATCTGCAGGGTTAAAGAACCAAGTGCTTCATGTAAAACATCTGTTTCTCCAGAAAAACTATTGTCGTTGGCGATCTTATAAACAATATTTAAGAAACACTGATATTCGTTTAATACTTCCGGTGAGGCAATAATGGCCAGTCTATGTGTAATAAAACGCAGATTAGTCAATTCGGCTGAAGTAAAGTTTTCTACTAGTGACATTTTTTCCAGAAGATTCAGCAGTTGCTCATAAGTACTGGTTTTTAACTCCATAAACTTAATGCTTTGTTCTTTTTCAATTTCAACTGCAGTCTGCTTGTTTAACAATAAAGCAGTGATAAAGATCGTTGCCACAGTACCCAGAATAATCAGTACAATTTCCTGAGTAAATGGAGTTTGATCTGTTACTTTATAGGCATATCGTAGAAAAGCATAACCGGCCACCAGAGTAACCAGTGACAGAAATAAATAAAGCATTTGTGTGATGGTTTTATTCAAGGTGTTTTCCTTAAGCACTATGATGTTTTTAGCGTAAAAGATACCATAAAAATAGAATAAAACCGACAATAATGCTGACTTCTAAAATTATCCAGAGCATTTAATAAGTAATTTTTTAAGGTAGGCTGATGTCTTCAGCCCCTCCTGTGAGAAGGGGCTAAAGGTGAGAGGCGGGGTTACTGAACATCCCTGATTAATACAAATGCACCACGTATATCACCTTTATGATATCCGCGAGCCTTATCATTTGGATACAGGGCAGACA
>DRNA01000407.1 GCA_011322365.1 Aeromonadales bacterium
ATTAGGATATCTTCTTTTCGATATCTCAGAGGAGGCAGGGTGATAACGTCGAAAGCCAGTCTATCCAGTAAGTCCGCCCTAAAATTCCCTTTTTTTGCTAATTGGGGTAAGTCTTCGTTGGTGGCCGCAATAACTCGCACATCTACTTTTATGGTCTTACTTCCTCCTACGCGCTCAAATTCACCATATTCAATCACTCTGAGTAATTTTTCCTGTACGCTTAAACTGGAATTAGCAAGTTCATCAAGAAACAATGTACCTCCGTCAGCCTGTTCAAATCGACCCTCATGGCGTTTCTGTGCTCCGGTAAAGGCACCTGATTCATGACCAAATAACTCATTTTCCAGCAAGTTTTCGTTGATTGCTGCGCAGTTCATTTTTACATAGGGTTGTTCCCACCGAGTCGAAAGAAAATGCATTCGGGAAGCGATGAGTTCTTTACCGGTTCCTCTTTCACCTACAATTAATACCGGTCTATTCAGGGGAGCAGCATAGGATACGTGTTCAAGACAACTAACAAATGATGGGCTTTCACCAATAAGATTGTCCTGTTGTTGACGCAGCTGTTGACTCGAATTTTTCAAAATGTCTGATTCCAATTGGTCTGTTTCACTAATTTTTAGCATATTTGTTAGCACATTGTCATTTTAAAAGTTCTTACAAAATGTAAACTCCTTGGTTATCAATGAGATAGCAGTTGATAAATAATTGGCATGGATTCTGTATTAAGATAAATATCAACAATAAGTGTAACTATTTGCTGAATAGATACCAACCATCAAGGATTATAAAGGGGTTAATGATGAACATATCTTCAAGCAGACGTTTAAAGTCACTAACAAGCACGACTATTGCCCTTGTTGCAATCACCTTGTTAACCGTTGGTATTATTTCTGCTGATGATGTTTCGGAGTTAACTACTCAGTGTTCATCGTCTGATTTACCTTTTGCTGTTGCCAGGGTGGCTGAACATTTAATCACACTGTTATTTTCTTAAAATTTAGAACAGGAGTATTGTTATGGGTATATTTACTAGGTTTGCAGATATTATTAATGCCAATCTTAATGCCATTTTAGATAAGGCGGAAGATCCTGAAAAAATGATCCGTCTGATTATTCAGGAAATGGAAGATACATTGGTAGAAGTAAGAACAGCGTCGGCGAAAACTATCGCTGAGCGAAAAGAGCTGCAAAGACGTGAGCAGATATTGCAACGTGAAGCGGATGACTGGAGTTCTAAAGCTGAACTGGCTATTTCTAAAGATCGGGAAGATCTGGCAAAAGGTGCGCTGCTGGAACGTAGAAAATGTGCCGAGGCTGCAGCCTCACTTGCTGGTGAATTAACCGTTCTTGATGAAACTCTGCAAAAACTGGCATCTGAAATTACTGCCCTGCAGGAAAAGCTGGATGATGCCAGAGCACGACAATCAGCATTATTAATGCGCCATAGCGCTGCTTCATCCAGGGTTAAGGTGAGAAATAATTTACATAAGGCTTCAGGTGCCGAAGCAGTTTCCAAATTTGAACGCTTTGAACGTAAACTGGATGAGTTGGATGCCACCATAGAATCTCAGGAATTAGGCGGTAATAAATCCCTTGCTGATGAAATCTCGGATCTTGAAGCTGAAGAGCAGCTGGAAAAAGAGCTTGCCGCAATGAAAAAGAAAATGGCGAAAGATAAGAAATAAGCAGGGTACTTTTGTGTAAAATTGACTAACTTGAGTAATCAGAGAGGCTAATCCATGGAATCCAACATCTTTTTTGTCCCCTTAATCCTGTTTATGTTGTTTGTAGCACCAGTGTGGGTGGTTATGCATTATCGAACACTGGGTAAGAAACAGGGTGGGTTAACCGAGGACGAACATCAGAAAATTGCCGAATTAGAAGCACTGGCTGAGAAAATGGAAGATAGAATTCGTACACTGGAATCCATACTGGATGCAGAAACCCCCGACTGGAGAAAACGTTATGAGTAATGACTCCTATCAAAGAGAACCGGGAAGGGAACTTTATAGAGATCCGGATAATGGCAAAATTTGTGGGGTATGTGCGGGTGTTGCCAACTATTTCGGTTTTGAGACCTGGGTGGTACGTGTTATTGCGGTGAGCCTGTTGATTTTTCTCAATGGTGGCATGATTCTTGGTTATTTTATTGCCTGCTGGTTGCTGGAAGTGAAACCGGGCTCTAAAACCACAAACCGCTGTGGACCTTTTGGACGCCACTTTTCCGGTCGAAGAAATAGACGCAACAATACAACTGCAAATAACTCGACATATCGACCTAATGTGCAGGATGTCTGGAGAAAAGGGAATTCAGCAAGCAATACCCTTGATCGGGTTAATAAGAAATTCAGTAATCTGGAACAACGATTGCGTGGCATGGAATCCTATGTAACATCCGATAAATTTAAGCTCGATAAGGAGTTTGAATCCATTAATAAGTAAACAATGTACTCTTTTTCAGTTATTCTCCGTTCAGGCATGCTTTTTTTTATTAGCATTTAAATGCTGAGGAAGATGTATTCACTATCTCTTTATCTCTTCGTCACGTCAAAATATGGAGCCTATTATTATCAATTTATCGTCCTTGAATCCTTGGTTAGAGTATGGTTTGTCAATTTTACAAATTTAGGCTAAGGTATTTCCTTCAATTTCATATTTATAAAAGGCTTGGGTTATATTAGTATTTCTCTTCTTTGTCTATCTTATTTAATTGATTTTTTCGAGTTGAGGTCGTTGATAACAATAGAAATTATTCATTTTTCAAAACATTGTAGGTAAGATTCTATGTGGATGGTCAGGGCCGGCTCATACTTTTAGGCCTAATAAAGGTAAAAAGATCATTTTAAAGCGGAATTAATCTTACCAACCATTGAACTTATGGATATTTGTAGGATCAGATCTATCAATTAAATTGATAGGAACTGAAGATGACCTTTATA
>DRNA01000408.1 GCA_011322365.1 Aeromonadales bacterium
CCAGAAGCAGTTCTCTGGACTGATCGGTTTTAAAGATACTTTCTTTTTCGCTGAGATAAACACTGGGAAAACCGGAGCGGGATAAACTGTCACGAACGATCTGAGCTTCGGTTCCGGTACGAACCAGTATGGCAATATCCTTCTCCTGAACAGCTTGTTCACCCAGTTTGACCTCTGTCAGTAAGCGACTTATTTCAGTGACACACCATTGTGCAAGCGCCTCTCTCAACTCATCAACACGGGTATAATTTTCTGCATCCTGTAACCAGCAATAATTTATGGCTGAAAAATGTTTATCCGGATCCTTAAGCGGCTCCCCTGCCGCTTTGGCCTGTGGGGTTGAATTGATCGGGTTATAGTTAATATCATAACCAAAGACATCCACAGTGCCCGGCTTATCCACCGGCTTACCAAGAAACAAACGATTATAGCCGGTAACCACACCCTGCTCTGAACGCCAGTTAGTATCCATATACCAGTGATATTCAGCATCATTACGGGCTTTAAGATAAGTAAAAATATCGCCCCCGCGAAAAGCATAGACCGCCTGTTTGGGATCACCAATCATAAATAAAGTACAATCAGGGTCAGATTTGGGATATAGAATATCCAGGATAGCGTATTGTTGAGGATCGGTATCCTGAAATTCATCCACTAAAGCCACCGGATATTGGGTGCTTAATGCCGTTTTTAATGCCTGACTGCTGTTGTCCTTCAGCCGATTGCATAGATAAGTAATGAGATCATCAAAATCCATCATCATTTGCTGTTCTTTCAGCATAGAGAATTTTTTACGGATCGCCAGTACGCCCAGAGTAATCAGCCTGTAAACAGGAATGCTTTCTATTTGTTTTTCAAGAGACTCTTTTCGGCTGTTTAATTGCTTAGTAAAATCGTTTTTTAATGTCTTTAAGGGTTCAAACAGCGCTTTAAAATCATCATTACCCCGATAACGATTACCATTAATAAATTTACCCAGTTCAGCAGGCACTTCTTTTGCACCATGACTTTCCAGCCACAGAATTAACTCTGCCCACTCATGATATCGGTTCTGTTCATCTTTTTTACCCTTAACCAGAACATCTAAAATTCTGCTTTCATTTTCCAGCAGGGTTATTTTAATGGCTGTTTTTTTAGCATAGAACAAATCATCCATAATACTGTCAATGTTCTCATTAAAATAACTTTGCATATACTCCTGATCCGGTATCTGCAGATCAGTGGATGAGGTCAGAGCATTACCATACTTACTGGTAAAGCCCTCAGGGGTATGGCAGTTATTTTCTTCCAGCAGGGCAAAATCTGATTCACTCTGGTTGATTTTGCGTAACCAGTCCCGTACAGATTCTATTAACAGTTCACTGGTATCCGTCTCCATACTCATATCCATGGATAAACCACTGGCAAAAGCCTGACTGCTTAAAGCCCGACTGCAGAAACCATGTATGGTATAAATGGACGCTTCATCCAGTTCACGCAAAGCAATATTCAGTAAAGCCTCTCTTTGTGAGGACTGTTCTTCCGTTAACTGCTTATCCAGTACAGAAAAGAACTCATCCTCATTGACCAGCTCATTCCAGTTATTTAATGCCAGACGGATCTGTTCCTCTATTCGTCCACGCAGTTCTTCAGTGGCTGCTTTGGTAAAGGTCATCACCAGGATCTGCTGGACACTTAAGCCTTTTTCTAACAGCAGACGCAGATAAAGACGGGTAATATTATAGGTTTTACCGGTTCCGGCACTGGCCTCAATCAGGTGACGACCTGACAGGGGTATGGTGGCAGGATTCAGTTTTTGCAGATTGACTGTCTTCTTTGACACTATTTAAGCTCCTGCAAATTTTCATAGACAGCCTGATAGCTGTCTAACAGGTGCTGTTGAATTTCAGGCGTCAGCTCCGGGGGTTCGGGATAAAACCATTTAAAATAAGGATCATCAACAAGGGTGATACGGTTTCGGTCACTTTTTACTTCGCGGTTCCAGTTCGAAATTTGTTTTTCAGCCACAACTGCGGAATCAATATCTTTCAACTGGCCTTTTTCAAACAGGCTTTTTCCAAGAACAGCATGCAACAAGCGTGGCTGGCATAAACCGGACTGCCAGATGGACAATAATTTTTTCAGTTCAGATTTTGCTGTTTCAACAGTAATATGCTCCGGGATCATAACGGCTTTAACTTCCCGTTCATTTTTATATTTATTATAGTTAAGAAAAATACCCTGTGTTTCTATCATTTTGTCAGTATAAATGGTGGCCAGTAAGTGTGTCAGCCAGAGCCGTATATCATCTTTAGCTTTACGGGTCGCCGGTCGCCAGACAATGAACTGACCGGTTTCTTCAAGCCAATGTAACTGTGCCTGTATGCTCAAGTCAGCAATTTTAACTTCAATGCTCTGACTCACAATACTACCTTTATGAAGCAGCGCCTGGCTGAACAATTCTGCCTCCTGCTCCAAGGTATCCAGTGCGGAAACCATGATTGGTGATTCAGGCAGATTGCCGCTTAACTGATGACGCATTCTGCTGACTTCCAGTGAATCACCTGCCAGCAAATGCTCAAAGAAATCTTCACGGATTTTAAAATCAGTCAGGCTACTGATCGAAAACGGTTCGGTATCTTCAATTTCCTGCTCATTATTTTCAAAGCGAAGGTCTAAACGTTTATGACAGAATACCTTTAAGGGATTATCAAAAAAACGAACCAGTTCTTCTACTGTAATTTCGGTTGTTTCAAGCTCTAAAGGTTCCAGTTTTATTAAATTACTACGAGCCTCCAACGGCTCAAGCAGTCGTTTCCAGCGTGGATCAAAACTGCCCTGTTCACCGATATAACAGCTTTGACTAAAAGGATGCAGCGGCTGTTCCTCAGGCTTTTCAAAGGTATAAAATCTCTGCAGATAAGTCATCAATTCCTTAAGG
>DRNA01000409.1 GCA_011322365.1 Aeromonadales bacterium
AAAGTTTAAGTTAGACAGGAAATTGCTCCATGCATTTCCTGCATACTATCCATCCATGGATATAAATGACTAACACTTCACTTTTATGCCTTGAATCTGTACGCTTCTTCTCTTGCTGAAATCATGCATCTTCAAGTAGAACGGGTATATGTGAGTGCTGCGTGGTCCTTTTAGTTGAATTGATGCGAAATAATAACGCATGAAAAAGCCGGTGCTAAATTAGCTACCGGCTTTTAAATCTGGTGGGCGCTACTGGACTTGAACCAGTGACCCTCGCCTTGTAAGGGCGATGCTCTGCCAACTGAGCTAAGCGCCCAAATCGAGCGAGATTTTAGGTAGTTTCTGTCTGGTGGTCAACCATTATTTTATATTTGGTGTGATTTTTTAATATATTTTATCAAGCTGTGTATTACAGACAGCAGTTATTGATATAATACTCCACAGATTCCTTTCAATTTGATTTTCAGGTCTAACAATGACAGTTCGTACACGTTTTGCTCCGAGTCCTACCGGTTATCTTCATGTGGGAGGGGCTCGTACCGCTTTATTTAGCTGGTTACATGCCAAAAAACATCAGGGTATTTTTATTTTACGAATAGAAGATACCGATAGAGAGCGTAGCACAGAGGCATCAGTACAGGCTATTTTTGATGGCATGAACTGGCTGGGTTTAAAAGAGGACGAAGGCCCTTATTTTCAGACCGATCGTTTTGACCGTTATAAAGAGGTGATAAAGCAGCTATTGGATGAAGGAAAAGCTTATCGTTGTTACTGCAGTAAAGAACGCCTGGATAAACTGCGTGAACAACAAATGGCTAATAAACAAAAGCCCCGGTATGATGGCTGTTGTCGGGATCTGGAACACTATCCTTTAGATCAACCTCATGTAGTCAGGTTCAGAAATCCACAGCAGGGAACTGTAGTATTTAATGATTTAATCAAGGGTACTATCGAAGTAGCTAATGCAGAACTGGATGATCTCATTATTGCCCGAACCGATGGCACCCCAACCTACAATTTCACCGTAGTGATTGATGATATGGATATGAATATCACCCAGGTGATTCGAGGTGATGATCATGTCAACAATACACCGAGGCAGATTAATATTTTCAAAGCATTGGCTGCTAAAGAGCCTGAATATGCCCATGTTCCAATGATCCTGGGGGATGATGGCAAACGCCTTTCAAAACGGCACGGTGCAGTGGGTGTGATGCAGTATAAAGATGACGGCTATCTGCCTGAAGCCCTGCTGAATTATCTGGTCCGGCTGGGATGGTCACATGGTGATGAGGAAATTTTTTCAGTGGAAGAAATGATTGAATACTTTGATTTAAAGGATGTTAATCGTGCCCCTTCAACTTTTAATACCGATAAGCTTAACTGGATCAATCAACAATACCTGATAAAAAAACCACTGGCGGAGTTAACAGAAACTGCACATTGGTATTTCGAACAACAACATATTGATGTGATCAATGGTCCTGCACTGGAAGATGTCGTGGCACTGATGCGGGAAAGAGTGAATACACTCAAAGAACTGGCTAACAACAGCCGCTATTTTTATGAAGCAGTGACAGAGCTGGATGAAAAGGCAGCTAAAAAGCACCTTAAAGTCAGTTCTGCTGTAGCGCTTGAATTATTTGTTAAGCTGGCAGAGCAGGCAAAAAACTGGGATCAACAAACTATACATAATTTGATTGAACAGGTCGCCTCCGAGCTCGATATCGGTATGGGTAAAATCGGCATGCCACTACGGGTAGCTGTTACTGGTTCAGGGGCATCACCGGCAATAGATGAAACGCTGGCACTGATTGGAAAAGAACAGACCCTGAAACGAATTCCTCTGGCACTCGCCTATATTGAAAAACGCGCAGCAAATGCACAATAAATGAAAAGATTTTTACTAAACGAGTTGACAGGGTGACAGTGCACCCTTAAAATTCGCGGGCTTTATTTTTTAGCAGAAAATTGGGGCTATAGCTCAGCTGGGAGAGCGCTACAATGGCATTGTAGAGGTCGGCGGTTCGATCCCGCCTAGCTCCACCAATTTATAGAAAATAGTATTAATTTATTAAATACTGACTTTCTTCTATAATTGGGTTTGACACTATCGAGGAAAACGCATAGAATGCGCCTCGTCTTAAAGCAAGACAGATGCTTAACTTATTGAAAACTTTAGTTTTAGTTAGATTTAAGCAGCAAGACTTAGGTCCCCATCGTCTAGAGGCCTAGGACACCGCCCTTTCACGGCGGTAACAGGGGTTCGAATCCCCTTGGGGACGCCATGTAAAATCCCCGGTTGCAGTCTGGCAGC
>DRNA01000410.1 GCA_011322365.1 Aeromonadales bacterium
CATTAGTTCCAGTGCATGTGGTGAAGAAGATGTACCCGATGCGGTTTTCAATGCAGCTGGATTTGTTACCGGCAATAACGGCAACGCCAATATCACAGTGCGTCTTAAGGCAGGGAAATTACCCATTGGTTTGCAAGTATTAAAGCCCGGTATGCTTAAGCGAGGAAAAGGATTTAAGGCTGAATTCCATATGGTTATTAGCACTCATGGAGCGATATTACCTGATAGACTAGCGGAGCAAATAGGAACAATTGGTGGCGGATGCGATGTCAATATATGCGCCGACCAATCTGCTATTATTTTTCCTCCTGAACATGTAGAACCAACAGAACATGACGATTAAATAATCAGGCTTAGAAATTATCCTCTTAAGGGATGGTCGTGCAATGCCAGGCGATCATCCCTATTCAGAATCATTTAATCTCCCTGCATCTCTAAATAAAAGTTCAGAAAAGGTATCCACTATAAAGATTTTCTATCTCAGCACTAAAACCTTTTTCATTCCGAGCCACTAAACCCTTGTCATTCCGAGCCACTAAACCCTTGTCATTCCGAGCCACTAAGCCCTTGTCATTCCGAGCGAAGTCGAGGAATCTTATGCCGAGACTCAAGATCCTTCAACTACGCTACGTTCAAGATGACAGACTTTTTTTCTCGAAACTCGACACTAAATTCCTTGTCATTCCAAAAACCTGCCCGATGACCGTAGGGGGTGCTTTGAGTGCCGTAGTGGAGCAATCTTTTACCTGGCCTTTGAAAAACCTCCACTTCAGCACTAAAAACAATCCTTCCGACCGTCGGAAAGTTTTAGGATAATAACAAATAAACTACTTTTCTGATGAAGAAAAGTACTTACATGATGGATACCATTTGAGAACACTTATTTAGTTATGGCTATTGATTATTTCTTGGGTGTATTATAACAGCCAGGCTTAGGTGGCCAAATTTAGTATGCTTCTACAAGTGATTTTTTCTGGGAGTGACTGTCCTTATTTGTTTGCTTATTCATTACAACCCTATTTTTCAAAAATCATGGCTTTTTCGAACTCTTTAATAATATATTCCCTGATCTTAACTGATATTCTTGACGCCTCAGCTTTCCCTGAATTTATATAAATTGACACATTATAACATTTAGCATTTAGCATTTAGCATTTAGCATTTAGCATTTATGATATTATTAATCATAATGTAAGAATTAACTCCATTTACAAATATTATAGCCCCTTTATTTTTACCGGTTAATTTATAATTGTTTTTACTATCAGATAAGGCTGTAGCCTTATGAAAGTTTTGCGTTTCCATAAATCTGGTAAATATATGTTCAAATTTTAATATTTCATTTGACTTAAATTCTATACTGAAATATTCTTGAGGTTCTGGTGAACGGTACTCACATGACAACAAACATAGAAGGATGACAAATAATAATAATTTTTTATTTGTCAATATCGTTCTCCTTCTAATAGTTTAACTTAAAAATCTGTGTCCGTTAAATGGGGTACACCTCAAATCTTTATTGTGTGCTCTATCAGCATCCTGATTGACAACGCCCCCCCCACTGGGGCTTCAATCTCACCAAATCCAATTAACTTCCTCTTGATATAAAATGATTTTTTTATCGATCGTAATTAATGACATTTTCTCAGTCATTGCCTGGCTAATAAGCATTCGGTCAAAAGGATCTCGATGATGCGGTGGTAGTGTGCCTAGAGCGTAAATATGCTCTGCTTTTATATCAAGAAGTTGCAACCCATTGACCTGTTGTTGGGATTCAATAAGCGTCTTTAAATCTGTTTCCAGTTTAATTTTGTCCAACTGATATTTAATCTGTATTTCCCATAAGCTGGCATGGCTTAGATAGAGTTCATTGTTTTCATTCAGTAATATATCCAGCACTGTTGATGATAACTTTTCAGGAGAGCTATCGAACCATAACAGCGCATGGGTATCGAGAAGATAACGCATTGCTACTGTTCGCCCATCCAGTAGCTCTCATCTAGTGGTTCATCAAAATCCTCACTCATATGCACTTCTCCCTGATGTAATCCAGCCACTCGCCTGCCTTTTATATTTTCGCAGATAACCAGCTTGACCACAGGTTGATTTTTTTCAGAAAATACAACCTCGTCACCTTTTTGAACCAGAGCAATTAATTTGGCTAAATTTCCTTCCACTTCATCAATACTCAGTTTATGAATTGACATAAATCACCTCTGTGTTTATACCCGTTCTATTGAATAAACGGTTTAACCTTAACTCTTATTATAACCATAATACCAGTTTAGCTTTCTTCTTTCGACTTATCTGTTATTCTACTTTTTCCCACTCCTGCAGAAATCTTGCAGAAACCTTGGCAACCTTGGGGAATTCCTGGGAATTCCTGGGGACAGGGGGAGAATTCCTGGGAATTCCGGAATTCCGGGGCAATTCCGGGGGACAGACACTTTCCCATTGACAGAATCTAACAATATCAGTAATCTGAAGCTATCTCAATCGTAAAAGGACTTATGGTGATGACCGGTTTTTGCTCCTGCAAAACCGGCATACATTACATCCCTGTAAATACCGAGACCCCGTTCAGAACAAATCTCAATAGAAGACACCCCCTATTATCACATTACTACACGCTGTGGACCCAAAGCACTCGCTATGCTCGCGGGGCCGGCTCTGAGACGGGCTTTTTTGTGTGGTTTCGATAAAACGTCAGGTAAAGATTATGAGCATAGACGAGGCTGGATAGAAAACCGTATTCGAATACTCTCTTCCCTGTTTGGGATTGATATACCGGCTTATGTGGTGATGCATAATCATATCCATATGGCCTGTGAGCTCTGTCCTGAACAAATTGAAGTCTTATCGGATACTGAGGTGGTTTCCCGTTGGCGTAGTCTGTATCAAGGTCCTGTTATCATCCAGAAATGGGTTAAAGGCGAAAAATTACTGGATGCTGAATACACCATGGTAGATGAGTGTATTGCTGAATATCGCCGGCGTTTAGCCAGTATCAGCTGGTTTATGAAATGTTTAAATGAACCCATTGCCAGACAGGCCAATAAGGAAGATAACTGTACCGGCCATTTCTGGGAAGGAAGGTTTACATCGCAACCGTTACCTACTGAAGAAGTGTCAACAACAACCGAAAAGTGATCCACCCCCACCAATTGAAAAGTGATTGTTCTGGTCTAATAGCACCGGACACTTCAATAAGAGATAATTAGGACCAACTATTGAGGTGTCATTATGAGTAAGAAACGTCAGTATAATCACCTTGAGAAAAGGGGCTACTGGTAAACCGTTAACAAC
>DRNA01000411.1 GCA_011322365.1 Aeromonadales bacterium
AAGTATAAAAAAGAGCGGCGATGGTTTTGCCGTCTTTGTCCCATACGGGTTGAGTGCCAGCGGTGGCGGTATAACCGAATGCTTTTCCATTAACTGTGGTTTTATGGTGTGTCACCACCTGGGATTGAGGTTCAAGATGACGATCTCTGGCCTGAATAGAAGGTGTAATGGTTAAGGTGTAAAGACCGACAATGAGAACAGGTTTAAGTAAGCGTTTCATAGGATGGCCCGAGTTTAAGAAAAGTTATTAACGACAATTACCGTGATTCTAGCATAACTATACCCATAATCATTCAAGATGCAGGATTTCAGCAAGAGAAGAAGCGTACATATTCAAGGCATAAAAGTGAAGTGTTAGTCATTCTAACTTGAACTTTTATAACACAGAAGATGTGTGCTTATCCTCTTGTCCTATGGGAGCTCAAGCAGGAAGCCAGCGCTGCGTTGCAACTTTTACTAAGGGAATAACCATTAGTTTCAAGTTGCGCCTTGCTCTGACATCCTGCTTGAACTCTGAAACCTGCATCTTGAATGATTATGGGTATATACCCAATAATTGCCGTTTAAAACCGGCTAAAATTTTATTTTTTGGTTAAGGCTTTAAATGAATCTACAATGGCGTCAGGTGCATCTGAAATATCATTAAACTGAAACATACCCAGATCTGGAAATGAGGTTGCAATTCTGAACTTTCCTGCCAGAGCGTAGACCTTATGATCTGAAACCAGCAAACCATAGGGTAAATGAGCGGAATGCTTTAAGGTTTTCTTATCGATAGTATCCATAATCAATTTATCCGCACCGTCACCCTGGGTGATGCCAACACCAAAAAGTACCTGTTGTTTTCCAGGAATGGCTACCTCAAAGACTTTACTCATGCCATTTTTGCCCTTAGATAGGTTGTCATTGATGGTTTTAAGTGCTTCTTCATGTGATGAAAACTGGCGATTTTGTCCTGATCGTCAAAATAGGGCATAAACATCATATAATGATACTTTTTCAGGTATTTCTTTCGTATCCCTTTTTTAGAACCAAAGCTGCTACCTTCTCCTAAAGCCTGGCTTAGTTGGTCTGCAACGGGTTTTAAATCAGCCATACGATATAACCCGGCCATGTAAATCGGATTTACGTAGGAGAGTTGAACCTTGTCACCGACTTTTGTTATGGCAACTCTGATAACCGCACCAAAACCTCCAAAATCAGTTTTTGCAGCGGCTTTTAACAGATCATCATTGGTGGTGGCAATAATATGAATATTTTCAGTAGGCTCATATTCGCCCACAATAGTAAATTTATTTTCTGTCAATTTTAATTTTGTAGAATCAATGAGTTGTGATATTTCACCACTGTCATTGGATACTAAAATAAAAGGTTTGATACGGACCTTTTTCGCGGCCCAAAGATTACTGGACACTGTCAGTAAAAAGAGTATGACGAGGGGTTTTATTAATTTCATTTTGAGTCCTCTTGAGTTGAATGTTTCGATAAACTGCATGCATTATGGGTATATTAGCAATAGTTTATGTACGCGATAGTAACATAAATAGTAGTGAGAGCCAGGTTTCATGGGTAAAAAATTGGTTGTAAGTGAGACTTTTTAATCAAACTGTTAAAAATCTTCAGGAAATCAGCAATTGAGAGAGGTATAATGCATGCCTTCGAAATTCTGCATTTAGATGCTGTGGAAAATTAAAGTTTAATGTGCCGTTTAAATATGCAACTGACTGAAATTCAAGAGAAAATCAATACATTTAATCAGCTGATCTTTACTGAGAGAACAGATAAAGTTGGTATTTTACTGAAATATATACGGGATTATCTCCAGCTTGATGGTGTGTTTATTGTTGAAGTATTTCTGAAAAATGAAACAAATGCCGAGGTTGAACAAGATTTAGAACAAAAAAAGTCAGCAAGAATCATTGCCGGTAAAATCCTGGAAGAGGATCTTATGTCAATGGCATATGATATTGAGACTTCACCCTTGCTAAAACAAAACCCTGAAAATCTTCAGGGTAATTCCATATGGATTGATAACCTTTCAACTGAATTTCCCAAACATTGCTTACTGTCAAAATTACCCATTCAATTTTATCAGGCTTTTGAATTAAACATGAGCAGTCAGCTGAGCAGATTCCTTATCCTGGTTGATCGAAAGTCCCGTGCTATTTCAGAAAATACATTGTATTTTATTCAACAATGCCTCCCCGTGTTAACAGCCATGCTAGAAATTCAACAACTCAAAGTCGAGCTGGATAGTGAAAAAAAGCTGACAAAAGCTCAACTGGATGCAATCCCTGCTCTGGTTTATATTTTTAATAAAAATGGACAGTTTTTGAGGTGGAATCGTTACTATCAGGAACTGACCGGATATACCGATGAAGAAATGGAAACGTTGCATGGACTGGATACCATACACCCGGATGATAAGGAGAAGGTGGCGGCGGGAATGGAAAAGGTATTTAAAGAGGGTAAGGCAACGCTGGTTTATACAGCCTATTCGAAAAAGAAAATAAAACGAACCATGTTTGGCATGGCAGAACGGATTAATTACCAGGGAGAAGATGTGCTGATTGGTGTTGCCACTGATATTTCTGCTCAAAAGAAAATAGAAGAAGATCTACGACTGTCTGAAAATAAGTTGAAGAAGTCAAATAAGCGGCTCATGTTGTTGAAATCATTATCTGATCGGTTACATAACCTGATGAATGTGGAAGCTATTGCCGATGAGGTATTGGAAATATTCGCTGAAATCAGTGATGCTGAAAAATCTGTTTTCCGAGTGAATAAATTGAATGAACAGGAAAATGAATTACATATTATTGCATCCAGAGGATTTAGCCAGGAAATTCTGGCATTACAGGCGATAACCCAGGTAGGCAATGTGAATGAACCTTCTGGTATTGCCACTGCAAAAAATCAGATTGCCACCTTTGGATCATTGGAAGATGCAAAAAATTTAACATCCACCTTTACCAGGTTAATTAAAAAAGAAGGCATTAATTCAGGGATAATTATTCCACTGTCTTATAACGGTAAAATTTTAGGGGTAGTTTCCCTGGCATTTTTATATGAACAAAAATTTGAACAGGAACAACTGGAATTTTACAAAAGTGTGGGTGCCAGCGTTTCACTGGCACTGAATAATGCCAGGCAATTTGAAAAGGTACAGTATCAGGCAAAACATGACTCTTTAACTGATTTACCCAATCGGGTCAGTTTACATGATGATTGTAAATTGGCGCTTGAAGAGAATAAATTATCGTCTGATTATACGGGTTTGTTACTGCTCGATCTGGATCACTTTAAAGAAATTAATGACACCCTGGGACATCATGTTGGAGATGCGCTGTTATGTAAAGTGGGCAGCTTGATTGAATCTATTCTGGAGAAGACTCACAGTAGAATATATCGATTAGGAGGTGATGAGTTTGCTGTTTTGATACCTGATCATAAAACGATAGAGGATATTCATCATCAGGCTGAAAAGATTCAGAAGTTACTGCAACAGGCGATAGATATTGATGATTTACAACTCGAAATTAATGCCAGCATTGGAATGTCGAGTTCAATTCAGGGACTGGTTGATATTCATGAGTTGCTACGTTGTGCGGATATGGCGATGTATGCGGCAAAAAATTCAGGCTCCGGCATTGCCGTTTATAAGCCTGAAATGGAGTTTCTTACTCCAGAAAGAAAAGCCATACTGGCAGATCTTTCTGAAGCCATTCGAACGGATCAATTATTTTTGCAATATCAACCTATCTGGGATTTTAAAACAAATTCATTTATAGCCTGTGAGGCTTTGATAAGGTGGAATCATCCTGAATACGGCTTATTGTTTCCGGATAAATTTATACCAATTGTAGAAATCACCAAAATGATCCATCCCATGACTATCTGGGTATTTGAAAAGGTATGTCAGCAAATTAATCAATGGAAAGGACAAGGGTTGGAACTTAAAGTTACCATTAATATTTCTACCCGGAACCTGTTAGATGATAGTTGTGAAGAAAAATTTGCTCAACTAATGAAACAATACCAGATTAAACCGAACAATATTTCTCTTGAGGTCACAGAAACGGCCTTAATGCATGATCCCGAGCGAACGCTTACCTATATTAAAAATATCAATAATATGGGGTTACAATTTTCCCTGGATGATTTTGGTACAGGACATTCCTCTTTAACCTACCTGAGAAAGCTCTCATTTCAGACATTGAAAATTGATCGTTCCTTCGTAATTGATATGGCTCGAATTCCACAAAATAAAATTATTGTAGAATCAACCATCAATCTGGCACATAACCTGAAAATGAATGTGGTGGCAGAGGGTGTTGAAGATAAAGAAACTCTGAAGCAGCTGGAAGATTTAGGTTGTGATTTCGCCCAGGGTTATTTTATGAGTCATCCACTGAATGCTGATGAATTTATTCAATTTATCCTTCAGCATCAGAGCAAATAAAGAACCATAGCTGGAAGAAATCGTAGTTAAACAGCTAATGGACAATTTCATCAAAATTTCTGGTAAAGCAGTTTCATTTTGTCCTGGTTATGGTTAGGATAACATTATCCTGGATATGATTTGACTGAGTTCACAATGTCAACAAAATTTACATGGCGAAGAATGGTGATTAAAGTTGGTAGTGCGCTGATCGCACCCGATGGAAAATCGCTTAGTACAGAGTATTTACTCAATCTCGCCAACTTTATTATGCTCAGCAGAAAAAGTGGCAAGGATGTTATTCTGGTTTCTTCCGGCAGCGTTGCAGCAGGTGCGACTTTAAATCAGCATCTAGCTACAAAAAAGAATCGAAGCATTCCTGAAAAACAGGCATTGGCTGCTATTGGTCAACCTCTGGTGATGCAGCACTGGCAGAAATTATTTGATTTTCCCTGTGCTCAGGTTTTGCTCACACTGGCCGATCTTAAAAATCGTCAACGTTTTGTTAACGCCAAAAATACCATTAATAAATTAATTGAGTTAAATACCTTACCTATTATTAATGAAAATGATTCGGTAGCCGTAGATGAACTCAAGGTGGGCGATAATGATAATCTGGCTGCTTACGTGGCACTATTGGTCGATGCTGATAAATTATTAATTTGTAGCGATGTGGATGGACTGTTTGATTCAGATCCGCTTGCAGATTCCAATGCACAATTTATTCCCCAGGTGGATGAAATTACAGCTGATATTCTGGCCATGGCGTCAAGTACCAGCAACCCCCTTGCCACTGGAGGTATGCATACAAAACTGGTGGCAGCACAAAAAGCAACGCAACGTGGAATTGACACAATCATAGTTAATGGCACAGACGCAAACACCTTCCAGCATTTAGTAAAAGGCC
>DRNA01000412.1 GCA_011322365.1 Aeromonadales bacterium
CTGCAGCTCCTACAGTTGAAGCACGAAATTTTGCTAATACGGCAATTTCCGGTACCGCGACCACGGTGGCGACAACAGAGGGTTCGGTGATATCAGGTGATATTAAATTCACCGGTACGGCTAGCTCCGCTGCTTTGTTCAGTAGCTCTGCTACAGGTGGTATTTCTACTGTCACTACCCAGTCTGCTGGAGCGGGAACCATTAGTGATACTGGCTTTAGAGCAAGTACCATTGATATATCTACTGCTCAGGGGGCACAGGATGCATTGGATGTCATCGACGCTTCTATTAGTCAAATTGATTCAACCCGGGCAAGCCTTGGTGCTGTGCAAAACCGGCTTGACTCGACTATTTCGAATTTACAGAGTGTGATTGAGAATGTATCTGCGGCTCGTTCCCGAATCAGGGATGCCGACTTTGCGGCAGAGACGGCAAATCTGGCTAAAAATCAGGTATTGCAGCAAGCGGGTTTAGCCATATTAGCTCAGGCAAACGCGGCACCACAGTCTGTATTACAATTGTTACAATAGGATAGGAGAACACATTTAACAGTACATAAAAAGAAAGGGGTCAGTTTCCCAACCCCATTCCAGAATCGTGAATCAAGTGTTCCCGGCACCTAATTCACCAGTTGAAAAAACTGTAACAGTTTAATCAACCCTTGTTCAAACAGAGACCTATCATGGCGTTAATAGAATTTCTGAAGAACAGTCAACATACAAGCATTTCCTGTGCCAACTTTCTTGAAAAATACTAAAACATCTCTACAATCGTTCAAAATCAATCATAAATAATAAAATATTATTTTCTAAAGGTCTCTTAACCGTTGCCGATAGCTCTGTTGTGTCTTTCCCAATTTCCCGAGCGGGTTAGATGCTGAATAAATAACTTTGTAAGTGTTTTGTGTTGTATAAAACACATCGAAGAATCAGGAGACCTATCATGGCAAGCTTTATTCAAACCAATGTTGCGTCCATTAATGCGCAACGAAACCTCAACCGTACTACAGATGCTCTGGGTACCTCATTGCAACGACTATCATCTGGTCTGCGTATTAACAGTGCCAGAGACGATGCAGCCGGATTGCAAATTTCTAATAAATTAACCAGTCAGATCAACGGATTAACTCAGGCCGCTCGAAATGCTAATGATGGTATCTCACTGGCTCAAACCGCTGAGGGTGCGTTAGGAGAATCAACCAATATTCTTCAACGAATCAGAGATCTATCTATTCAATCTGCGAATGGTTCTAACTCAGTTGAAGAACGTTCAGCTCTACAGGCTGAAGTGACTCAATTACAGTCTGAATTAAATCGAATTGCCAACACCACACGTTTTGGTGGTCGCTCACTGCTTAATGGTACTTTTACCGGTGTTGCTTTTCAGGTTGGCGCTCAGGCAAATGAAACTATTTCCCTCAGTATTAATTCAGCAAGGGCTACCGATCTGGGCAGAATTAATAATATTACATTCACCGGTTTTGCTTTAGCCGACGCATCGGCTACTTTAGCTAGCCCTGTAAGCACTGTGGATGAGAATCAAACCTTAAGTTTTGTAGTAGATGGTAGAACTACTACAATAGGTGTTTCCGTAGGTGATTCAGCCCAGACAATTCAGGATGCAGTTAATTCATCCGTCTCCGGTGTTCGCGCAGATGCTAAAACTACTGCTCGTGTAACCTTAACCGGTGTGGATAATGCAGCGGATACCCTGGATATTACCATTAATGGTGTGCAATTGTCACAGATCACAGGCACAGCTTCTGTAGCAGCCTCAGGCGCAGCCCTTAAAACTGCCATTGAATCCGATGCCCGTTTATCCAATCTGAGTGTGACAGATAATGGCGATGGAACCGTTGATATTGTCGACAACGATGGTGCTAACATCACTTTTAACGATATTACCTTCGCTGATGGTGGTGGTACAGCTGCCGCTCCTACAGTTGAAGCACGAAATTTTGCTAATACGGCAATTTCCGGCACCGCGACCACAGTAGCGACAACACAGGGCTCTGTGATATCAGGTGATATTAAATTCACCGGTACCGCCAGCTCTGCAGCTTTGTTCAGTAGCTCTGCCACAGGTGGTGTTTCTACTGTTACTACTCAGTCTGCTGGAGCGGGAACCATTACTGATACTGGCTTTAGAGCAAGTACTATTGATATTTCTACTGCTTCAGGTGCCCAGGATGCCATTGATGTGATTGATGCGGCGATTAGTCAAATCGATTCCAATCGTGGTGCTTTAGGTGCGATTCAGAATCGTTTAGGCTCTACAATCTCTAACCTGCAAAATGTTGTTGAAAATGTTTCTGCAGCACGATCAAGAATTAGAGATGCCGACTTTGCTTCTGAAACAGCTAATCTGGCTAAAAATCAGGTGCTGCAACAGGCTGGCCTGTCAATTTTGGCCCAGGCAAATGCTTCTGCACAAAGCGTTTTGACACTCTTGAGATAATCACTGGAACATTAGTGAATTAAGGCGAAGCCAGATAGCCGTTTTATCTGGCTTAACTGAAAAGGTGATATTATGACTATTGAAGTCAACCTACAATCAGTCAGCTCTGCGGTGGTTTCACAACCGACCGTTACTGTGCGCCCTTCTCAAAGTTCTACTCAAACAGCTGAAAATGTTGCCGGGGTTCAAACCTCGGCAACAAATGGCAACAACCGTATCAGGCAACAAATTGCCACAGAAAATGCTCAAAAAGCAGATTCCAGGCAAACCGTTGCCGATACCCAAAATGTTATTACTCAGTTAAACGAGAATGTTCAAAAAGTGAGCCGTCAACTGGAGTTTAAAGTGGATGAGCAATCCGGCCGTACGATCATTAAAGTAAAAGATCGTGAGAGTGGAGAAGTCATTCGTGAAATTCCTTCTGAAGAAATCGTCAGAATCGGCAATCGCATTAGAGAATTGGCTGAATCCTTGCATAGTTCTAAGGCAGAACTAACGGGATTATTACTTGAGAGACAGGCTTAACCCTGTCTCTTTTCTAAATTATTGACTACTCTTTATGAATAAGATGGCTAAGATCAGAATAGAGAGTAGCCTGATCTGTTAAGTGGTTGAATTTCTATAGCAAAATGTTTATCCGCTTAACATGTTTTTATCTTTAAAATGTGTTGTTATATTGATTTAATGTAACTATTCTGTCAGGAGTTATTGATGGGTCTTATTCAAGCAACGGGTATTGGTTCAAATGTTGATATTGAACAGATTGTTGGTGCCCTGTTAGATGCTCAAAAAGTCCCTGCCACACAAAGACTGGACTTTCAGGAAGCTACTACTCAAGCATCAATCACCGGTATTGGCTCGTTAACCAGTTTTCTTGACGAATTTAAAACATCCCTAACCGCACTGGGTACTTCTGCAGATTTTTCAAAAAGAACCGCATCTTCATCCGATAGCTCTTTTGTGACCATCTCGGCTGGAAGTACTGCAACACCAGCAAAATTTTCCGTTGATGTATTAGCTATCGCACAGGGTACTCGACTGGAATCTGGCCTTTTTACTGCCAGTACAGATACTGTAGGTTCAGGCAATCTGACATTTACTGCCGGAAGTCATGTTTTTACGCTGGCTATTGATGCCACAGATACCCTCTCTACCATTCGTGATAAAATAAATCAGGATGCAAATAATTTTGGCGTTAATGCCAATATTATTAATGGTGATTCCGGCACCATCCTGGTTCTGGATTCAAATATTACCGGTGTAGCAAATCAACTCAGTGTCACCAATGACAATGCCAGTCTTGATAGCATATCAACCAGTTTAATC
>DRNA01000413.1 GCA_011322365.1 Aeromonadales bacterium
ATGGAAGCTAAAAAAGAATTTAATCTGGATCTTGAGCAAATTTCTGCCATCTGGCAGCAGGGCAGCGTAGTGCGTTCCTGGTTACTGGATCTGATCCATGATGCGTTGGGTGATGAGAATTTACTGGAATCGCTCAGCGATTATGTGGATGACTCTGGTGAAGGCCGTTGGACAATTCAGGATTCCATCGAAAATGCAGTCCCCACACCAGTATTAAGCCTGGCACTGCAAATGCGATTCAGGAGTAGGCAGGAGTCATCCTATGCCGGAAAAATACTCAATGCCATGCGAGCCGGTTTTGGCGGTCACAGTATTCGACCAGAGGCAAAGTCAGGTTAAATGATTCATTCTGGCCAGAGCTGTTATTTGAAGTTTATTTTTGGAATGCCTTATGATATTTTTCACAAGTGAAGTCTACAAAAAAGACGAACTTTCTATTGAGTGTTAATAATCGTGAAAGAAAGATCAACATCAATTGATATAGCACATCGAGCTGGCGTCTCACAGTCTACCGTATCTCGAGCCTTGCGTGATAGCCCTCTAGTAAATCCTGAGACAAAAAACAAAATTAAAGAAATTGCAAAACAGCTAAATTATAAAGTGGATAAAAATGCCAGTAACCTCAGATCTCAACTCAGTGGCACCATAGCACTTCTGTTATTTGAAGAACACACCGATGATGAGTCTCATATGAATCTGTTTTTTCTTTCCATGTTAGGCTCTGTCACCCGCGCGTGTGCCGCAAATGGTTACGATCTACTGGTTTCCTTTCAGCAGTTAAGTGACGACTGGCATGCCGATTATGAAGATTGCCACAAAGCCGATGGCATCATTTTATTAGGTTATGGTGACTATACCGATTATAAGGAAAAGCTACTTAAACTGGAAAAACAGGGCACACATTTTGTTCGATGGGGTGATGCTAAAGAAGATCAACCGGGATTGTCCATAGGTTGCAATAATGTACAGGGTGGTTATGATATAACCTTACATCTTATCAATTTGGGTCGCAAAAATATTGCTTTCATTGGACATGTTTCAAAAGCTAGTCCCGAATTCAGGGACCGTTATAAAGGCTGTGTTAAAGCCATCACTGAACAACTGGAAGTTGAGGTTAATCACAAGCTTCAGTTTGATGCCATTGCAACAGAGCAATCAGGCTACCTGGCCACACAACAACTAATTACTTCTGGTGAGAAATTTGATGCCATCTTCTGTGCCTGCGACCTTATTGCCATTGGAGCCATGAAAGCATTAAGAGAAAATAATTTTAGTATCCCGGAAGATATCTCGATCGTCGGATTTGACGATATACCGTTGGCTAATTTTACTCGCCCTGCTCTAACTACCGTTCAACAGGATACCTTATTAGCCGGTAATCTTCTGGTTGATAGCATTTTATCCTTAATACGAAATGAATCAGTAAAAACCACCATGTTACCTTCAAAACTTATCATCAGAGACTCCTGTGGCTACCGATGATACTCCTGATCACTTTATCATTAATTCTTTAGCCTTTTTTCTTAATTGTTCATTAGTATTTTTCTGATTTAAAACGTAAACCGACACACCATGTGCAGCTACTGTAATCCTTAGTTTGTTTTCAGATTGAATACGTGTTTGGACCTGGCTAAATGCATCCGTCCACACACCTTCAGATAATAAACTGGATATGGTGAACGTCTTTGCTCTATCTGATTTATTTAATATAACCAGTGCCGTCTGTTGAATTTTTTCATCTTCATAGATTCGATAAAATTCGGCATGATTTTTTTTAAATTCCAGGTTTACCTGAACACCCTTTTGTAGCGCAATAGTTTTTTTTCTCAGGTTGGCAATTTTTGATAATTTTTCATGAATACTGTTAGTTTTTGCCTTCTCTATATTTTTTTCCCCGAAATAATTTCGATTGCCGGCATGCTCTTTAGTTCCTGACATGAATGCTATTTCTGAACCGTAATAAATAACTGGTATACCTCTAGAAGTGAATAACCAATTGTTGGCATCAATAAAACCGTTTTCTGACGCATTCATTCGTTGCATATCATGGTTATCATAAAATGTCATGAGCTCGTAGGGATTATTGTAGCGTTTATCTTTAAGGTGCAGGTAAGATTGTATATCAGCATAATCTCTTGCGGGATTTTCAAAAACAGCAGTTATTGCTTTTTGCCCTGGAAAATCAAGTACGCTGATTGAGCCATTTTTTGCAAACGTATGCTGAGAGATAAAACTGGCGTCATAACTGTAACTTTCCCCAAACATAAAAAAATCAGGATGCTTCTCTCTAATTTTATCGGCAAATTTTTTCCAGAAAGCGTGAGGCATATGCTTTAAAGTATCTATTCTGAAGGCATCGGCACCCTCATCAATCCAGTGCAGGTAAGCC
>DRNA01000414.1 GCA_011322365.1 Aeromonadales bacterium
CGCATGCCGGAAAAGATCCTGTTGTTCTCGGTAGCGAAATTGTGATGGCATTACAAACGCTGGTTTCCAGAGAATTACCACCAAGAGATGCTGGAGTAGTGACGGTGGGTTCATTCCATTCAGGTACCAAGCACAATATTATTTCCGATGAAGCGCACCTGCAACTCACCGTACGAAATACCAGTCAGGCTACGCGAAAATTATTACTGGACGGTATTAAACGTATCGCGGTTAATATGGGCCGCGTTGCGGGGCTACCTGAGGATAAACTGCCTGAAGTGATTATCTCTGAAGAAAGTGTTCCCCCCACTATTAATGATGCTAAACTGGCGCGCCGTTTAAAGGCAGTATGGACAAAAAATATGGGTACTGATAAGGTCATTTCAAAAATGCCCAAAGGTATGGGTGCAGAAGATTTTCCTTTTTTCACTACCGACCCCTACATTCGAAGTGTTTATTTTCAGGTAGGCGGCACACCAAAGTCCTCTTTCGAAGCCGCTAAAAATGGTGGCCCTGCGGTACCCAGTCATCACTCCCCAATATTTAAAATTGTTCCCGAACCTGCAGTTAAAGCCGGGGTAGAAGCGACAGTTTTGGCCTTGAAAGATTTAATGCCACCGAAAAGTTAAAAAAACAGGATTAATATGAGTAAAAAATTTCTGACGGCTGGCAATCTGCTTCGTGATTCATTTCGTTTGGCCGATAAAATATTTACAGATGGTTTTCGACCGGATTTTATTGTTGGCGTCTGGCGTGGCGGTGCCCCAGTGGCCATCGCCATCCATGAGTTTTATGAATATAAAGGTGTAGAGACTGATCATTTTTCTATCAGAACATCGTCTTATACCGGCATTAACCAACAGGCCAGAGAAGTAAAAATCTATGGTTTAAAATACCTTCTGGAAAATATCGATGCCAGCCATTCCATGTTAATTGTTGATGATGTATTTGATTCAGGAAAAAGTATTGATGCATTGATGATTGAAATTCAGAAAATGGCAGGAGAGAACATTCCCTATGACATTCGTATTGCCTGTCCCTGGTATAAACCCGGTAATCGCCAGGTGGATTTAGTCCCCGATTATTATCTACATGAAACCGAAGAATGGTTGGTTTTTCCCCATGAATTACAAGGGTTGACTGCTGATGAAATTATTCAGGGAAAAACCGATGTAGCCGATATACCGGAAGTTTTTCAAAAATAAAATATTTATTATTTTTTTAGAGGCTGGGAAAAATTTTCTGACCATGCCTGGAATAACGGACATACAGGTTCGAGTTTACGAGTGGCGAGTAACGAGTTTTGAACTAAACAGCTTGTCATCCTGAGCCTGTCGAAGGATCTTGATACCTGACGTAAGATTCCTCGACTGCGCGACCCAAAACACTCACTATGTTCGCGCGGCCAGCTTTCGGAATGAAGGAAGTTCAGGTTCGAGTTTACGTGTGTCGAGTTGCGAGTATAGAAAAAACAGTCTGTCATCCTGAGCTTGTCGAAGGATCTTGATGCCTGGCGTAAAATTGCTCGACTACGCGATCCAAAATGCTCGCTATATTCGCAGGGCCGGCTTTCGGAATGACGACGAAATTATACTTATCCGGCAGCCATTATTTTAAAAATATTTTCTATAAATAATGGGATTCAAACTCCAAAAAAGCTTTCTCCAATTGCCATTGTAAACGGGCTTTATCATTTTTCTGCAGAAATTTTTTGCATGCTTCTGACATTTTTTTAAAATTGCTTTTGGCACAAACTCGATTGAATTTATTTTTTTCATATTGACTGAATAAACTCTTGCCGTCGAGAAAACTGTATTGTAATGCATTCCTGGAAAAGGTTTTAAGTGTATTGTAACTGAGATGATAGGTTTCAACAGCGCGTTGATATTCATGTGTTAAATCAATTCTTAAAACACCTTCATCATCTGTAGACAGCACGATGGGTACACCCGCCTGAAAATATAATTGATAAGGATGTTTTTTCCCCTTTATTCCCAGGATTATATCATTGCTGGTGAGGTTGATTTCAATAGCAATTTTTTGCTGGGCCATTTTTTTAAGTATCTGCTCGGCATGATCCTCAAAGGCGATATCAACACCGTGGCCGATGCGTTTTGCGCCAGCAATATTCACTGCTTCATCAATATGAAATGCCAGGGCTTCGTTTGTCACAAGACCCTGAACTAGCTCACCTGCATGGAGTGAAATTCTGTGTTGTAGCTGAGGGAAATTTTTGGCCACGTCGCGGATTATCTGCATCTGTTTTGTATAATTTTTTAAAGTGATGGGTGCATCTTCCGGCGCCACAAAATTGATACCCACATAACGGGGATCATTTTGAACCAGCATAAAGGCCAGAATGGTTTGTGCCAAAATCTGATCATTAGGAAAGGTTCGAATGACCTGAGCCAGATAACGCACAGTGACCTGACATCCCGGTGCTGGTTGCTCACTGCTACAATGGAGTTTCTGTTTCCAGAGTGCTTCTTCCTTATCAAGCGATTTCAGCGTTTGTTGCATAATCTGTTTGAGTTTTTTATCATTAATTAATGTGTGGGTGTCGGGATTGTTCTTAAACTGCGGTTGCTTGCCCGCATAGATCCAGGCCTGTGGCATTCCCATGGATTGCATTAATTCGAGGTAATGTAAATTCTGTTTCTCTGATCGGAAAGTAACCGCAGCAAGCATATCTGAAAAATGACCAAAGTCCGCAATAGCGAATTTTTCGAAGGTGGCAAAGAACTGGTCATGCCCGGAACGCTTTCCCCATTGATAATTTCTCACCGAAAAGGCATCAATGGTTTTGTTATATAAGCTGTCATTGTTAAATAATGAGGATACGGGAACGGTTTTGTTTTTGATATCACAGGGAGCAAATTTAACGATAAAAGATTCGGTATTAATACACTTATTATCTTCAGCAGCCCATTTGATGTGGTTTTCAGAAAATATGGCGCCATCAATATGGTTATGCAGCTCCCCACCTTTTGGAAAAGTTTTTAGAAATAGTCTCAACCTTGACGGATTATTCTTTATTTTCTGAAAATATTGTCGAGTTTGACGTTCTCCAGCGAAACCATCAGTAATGAATATTAATGAGACGGCCAATAGCAGGGTAACGAGTTTTGTGGTTTTGATGGGCATGGTAGTGAATTATCCTGTTAATGATATTATTCTTCTAGCTATGATAAGAGATTTCAGACCATAAAAAAACGAAAACCTTTTAGATAACCCTAAAGTTACTCCATTGGTTATTGCAACTTGTTGCATTTCGGTATAATTTGCAGTTATTGATATAACACTAACAGAGTTGTTTGCCTGTGATAACTGATCAAAGCTCAATTGCCGAAAAAGAAGGCATTTATGATTTATTGCCTTTTATTTTAAAACCCTGGAACATTGCTCGCTTTGAAAAGGGTCAGGTAGTCATCGGAGATCGGCGTCAATATCCTTTCAAAAAAGCCTTTGTTAGCTGTGATACAGTGGATGAAGTGGCTCAAGCCATTAAAGATATGGTCACTCAGGGTAGTGGTCCCTGGATGTCGGCAGCCAATGCTTTATTGCTGGTGGCAGACGGAAAAGCGCATGAAAAAAAGCGTTTGCAGAAAGCCAGGGAGGTATTAGTTGCCACCCGACCCACCAATACGGCCATGGCTCGACGACTGGACCGTATTTTGGCCGAAACTTTTAAGAGTATGGATGCAGGCGAATCTGCCGCTAATAGTATAGCAAATTCACTAAATAGTATGATGGCTGATATTTATGATAGTTATACCTTACGCGCCAAATACGCTAACTCTCTGATTGATAAAAATGACGGTATTCTAACTCACTGTTTTGCTGAGGCGGGTTTTATTCTGGCGATGGCAATGGCATACCGTGATGGAAAAAATATCTGTGTCTTTACCCCTGAAACACGACCGTTTTTGCAGGGAGCAAAATTAACTGCTCCCAGTTTGTATGAACTGGGTATTGAGGTACGTTTAATCACCGACAATATGCCCGCCTCAATAATGTCTCAGGGGCATATTCAAAAATTTATGACGGCAGCCGATTTAATTACTCTGGATGGCTACGTGGTGAACAAGGTCGGCACTTTTCAATCCGCTATTGCGGCTCACTATCATCAGATCCCTTATTATGCTTTTGCCTGGGGAGTGGACGAGAATAGTGCGACTCATGAAAGCATTACTATCGAGCAACGCGATCCGACGGAAGTTAGAACCGTGCTAGGACAGCCAATAACACTCGCAGATATTAAAGCCTGCTATCCGGCTTTTGATATCACACCACCGCAACTGGTGAGTGGTGTTATTTCAGTTGAGGGTGTATTGTCAGCAGATGATTTAGCTGGAAGGAGAAAATTATAATGCCTGTGGCAATTATTGGTGGAACCGGTATTTATACTATTCCAGGTATCGAAACCGAAGAAAAAATCATCTCTACCAGCTATGGTGAATGTTGTTTACATTTTGGAAAAAATGAATACAGTGAATTTATTTTTCTGGCTCGCCATGGTGTTGATCATACTATTCCTCCTCACAAAATAAATTATCGCGCCAATATAAAGGCACTTCAGCAGTGTGGCGTGAAACGTGTGATTGCCACTTTTGCCGTGGGAAGCATTAGCACCGATTATCCATTGGAAACCTTAATTATTCTGCGGGATTTTCTGGATTATACTTCTGGCCGGGAAGCGACTTTTTATGATGTAATAAAACAGGGGATTGGTCACGTAGAAATGAGCCATCCCTATAGCCCTTACCTCAGTGATGCTATAAAAGAACGGGCACTAAAGCAGCATATCGATTGTTGTGATGATGCCGTTTATGTTGGTGTCAATGGTCCCCGGTTTGAAACGCCTGCCGAAATTAACGCCTATCGGCTGTTGGGTGGACATGTAGTGGGTATGACGGGGTTACCCGAAGTTGCCCTGGCGGCTGAAGCGGGTATGAATTATGCGGCCATTGCTCTGGCTATTAATTGGGCATCAGGAATGGAACATGAAATTTCTATTGTTGATGGTGATATTGAAATCATCAGAAAACAGATGTTGCATCTGATGATTGAGGTACTGAAGAATACCTCTGATGATGCCTGCAAGGCGGTCACTATTTTATAAGTATTGAATTGGAGCACTTCAGAATGAAAACCTTATTTGAAAAAATTCCGGAGCTGGATGAATTTGCTGAAGTTTGTGGTTATCTTTCGCAAAGAGGCTGGTCTGAAGGCAGCGGTGGAAATTTATCTTTTCGTATCAAAACACCTTCGTATATTGCGACCAAACACAAAAATACCAGCAACCCGGTGGCTCTGCCTGTTGCCGTACCGGAACTTGCCGGACAAAGCCTGCTGATTTCAGGAACTGAAACTCGGGCCAGAGAAATTGCCCTGCGTCCTGCTGAAAATATTGGACTTTATATCATTGCTGATGATGGACAGTCTTTTTACTGGTTGGCGGGCAATAAAAACCCGACTAGCGAATTGCCATCACACTGTGCTATTCACCAGACGTTATGCAGATATCGTCCTGAACAGCGAGCGATTATCCATACCCACCCACCATTACTAATTGCGCTGACGCAGTGTGCTGAATTTCAAAAAGCGGAACACCTCAGCGAGCTGATTTTATCCATGCAAAGTGAAGCCAGGTTGCAACTCCCGGAAGGTGTTGGTCTGCTGGATTTTCATGTCCCCGGTAGTCTGGAGTTGGGTGAAGCCTCGGCAAAATTAATGCAATATCACCAGATTATCCTGTGGTATATGCACGGTGCGTTAGCTTCCGGTAAAACGCTTTCTCATGCCCTGGATCAGCTTGAAGTAGTAAATAAAGCTGCGGAAATATTTTGGATACTTAAAAGTGCTGGTTGTGAACCCTGTGGCATGAGTAGAGAAAATATGCAAAAATCATTATCACAATTTGGACGCTTACAACGCTATGAACAGGCATTTAACTATCAGCACCGTTCTTAAGCGCCAATTATAAATTTATAACAAAATAAGTAACTATTCAGCGTGTAGTTAATTTTAACCGTAACTGTTCAGATTGTCCCTGAAATGTGCCAAATTAAGGCAAAAAATGTGATTTTACAGCTGTAAATGACCATTTTTGAACGAAGAGTTGGTGCATTTCAGGGATTAGCTGAATAGTTACAAAATAACAGGAATAAAACAGTGACAAACATTTCAAGTAACAGTGGTTTTGGTACACTGGTGAATCATCTCTATGAAGGGGAGAATCCGCAAGGGGCGCACTTAAGTCCCATTTATCAAACCTCAACATTTACCTTTGCAGATGTACAGACCGGTGCCGATATTTTTGCAGGCAAAAAACCGGGCTATGCTTATACCCGCTCTGGAAATCCCAATATGACACAGTTGGCAAATAAAATTGCCTACCTTGAAGGCATGGATTTAATTCGGCAACATCCTGAAAAAAAAGTGGCAGAAATTGTTGCCGGCAGAGTGACTTCGTCGGGGATGGCGGCAACCAGTGCATCGGTGTTGGGACGGATTGGTGCTGGAGATACAGCGTTGGTGCAACGTGGACTTTATGGTAATACTTTCAAATTCTGGTATGAACTGGCTCCCCATCTGGGTATAAAGGTGCACTGGGTTGATTCGGTATCTGCTGACGATTGGGAACGTGCATTTTCCGAGCATCCGCAAGCCCGACTGGCCTTCGTTGAAACGCCTTCTAATCCTAAAATGGAATTGATTGATCTTTCACATCTGGTTGCCCTTGCCGGGCAACAGGATTGCTGGGTGTTTGTGGATAATACCTTTGCCACGCCTTATCATCAGCGGCCATTAACTCTGGGTTGTGATGTGGTAGTGCACTCAACCACCAAGTATCTCAATGGTCATGGTACCGTTATTGGCGGGGCTATTGTCAGCCGCCATATAGATTACATGACTTCTGGAAATTCCGGTGTGGGGCTTACAGCAAAAATGTTAGGCGTAGCGCCCAGTCCGCAGGATGTCTGGTTGATTAATATAGGTCTGAAAACTCTGGAAATCCGCATGCAACGCCATGCAGAAAATGGCCAGGCAGTAGCAGAGTTCCTTGATGCACATGAAAAAGTGTCAACGGTTTACTATCCCGGTCTAAAGACTAATCCCTATTATCAACTGGCTAAAAAACAGATGTGTAACGGCTTCGGTGGTATGCTGTCTTTTGAAATTAAAGGTGGCATAGAAGCAGGAATAGCCGTGACCAATGCAGTGAAAATTCCTTCGCTAGGGGTTAGTCTGGGCAACGTGGATAGTTTAATTCAGCATCCGGCCAGCATGACCCATGCCGCTATGCCCGCGGCCGAAAGAGCAAAAGCAGGCATTAGTGATAATCTCATTCGTTTGTCCGTCGGTATTGAAAATATTGAAGATATTATAGCTGATCTGAATCAGGCTTTGTCTGAAATCTGATTACCCTTTATTAGCAGAACTTTGACTTCTGAAAAAGAGAGAGAAACTTGCCTGAAATAAAACTTAAAAATATCAGCAAAAGTTATGATACTAAAACCCCGGTTTTACAAAACATTAATCTTACCTTTAAAAAAGGCGAATTTACTGTTCTGGTGGGGCCATCCGGTTGTGGGAAATCTACGCTTTTAAGAATTCTCTGTGGCCTTGAAACGGTCTCTAACGGAGAAATCTGCTGTGATAATAAAAGCATAACTGATTTAGAGCCGGGCAAACGCAATATGGCTATGGTTTTTCAAAATTATGCACTCTATCCTCACATGAATGTGGCCGAAAATATTACCTTTGCACTGAAAATGGCAAAAGTTCCAGCCGCTGAAATAGAAACCCGGTTGCAACAGGTGTTGGCTATGCTGGATTTACATAAGCTGGCTGAGCGCAAACCGAAAGATCTTTCGGGCGGACAGCGACAACGCGTAGCCATAGCCAGAGCGTTAATTCGTGATCCGGAGATATTTCTATTTGATGAACCCTTGTCTAATCTGGACGCCAATCTACGCGTACAAACCCGTATGGAACTTGCGGAACTGCACCAGCAATTAAATAAAAACATGATTTATGTGACCCATGATCAAACTGAGGCTATGACACTGGGTGATAATATTGTGGTGCTGGCAGAGGGAAAAGTTCAACAAACTGGCTCACCAAAATCACTTTATGAAAGTCCGCAAAATTTATTTGTAGCCGGATTTATCGGTGCCAGTAAAATGAATCTTATTCGAGGAAAATTTCTCTATCATAAAGCGGGTTCTATTTTTGAATTTTATGGAATTCAATTGAAATTGCCTGAAAAGTTTTCTGCAGAAAGTGCCGCTTCAATGCATCAAAAAGAGGTCGTGCTGGGTATTCGTCCCGAGCATATTACATTATGTGCAAAGGGAGTGCTTGCCGACGGTACTGCGGGACTGCTACCTATGAAGGTTATTTTGTCAGAGTATATTGGCCATCATTATCATCTGATGGCTAATCTGGAAGAGAACAATGTTGATAAAAACAGCATGCAAAATAACCCCGCTCGTTTTTCTATTACAGTAGATTCTGTTAATGACATAAAAGTGGGTGATACCTGTCTGTTCCAGTTGCAAACCCGTAAAATTCATCTTTTTGATGCTGAGACCGAGCAGCGTTTACCCGAGCAGATGATCTGATGAAAAATAAACTGATCATAATTTCCATTTTATTGATGAGCATTTTAATCATCGGCTGGAATGTGATTAAGTTTAACCAGAAAGGAAACAGCAATAAACTGGTTTTAGTGGAAGTGATATCTTCGCCTCATCGTTCTAAATTATTACGTCAACAATTAAATGAATTTGAAAGAAAACATGATGGCGTTCAGGTTGAGGTTATTTCTCTACCCTGGGGACAGGCTTACGAAAAACTCTCCATGATGGTCAGAG
>DRNA01000415.1 GCA_011322365.1 Aeromonadales bacterium
AAAGTCTTTTGACTCTCCACCAAATTTCCTGGCTAATACGGTACATAACGCTGCTGTCAGGGTTGTTTTACCGTGGTCTACGTGGCCAATGGTGCCCACGTTAACGTGGGGTTTGTTTCTTTCAAACTTTTCTTTGGACATTTTAATTTCCTCGTTTTCTAATCTAAATTTTTAATTGAATTTTTTATTCGCCTTTGCGCTGTTTAATAACAGCTTCGGCAATATTATTAGGTGCAACACCGTATTCACAGAATTCCATGGTATAGGTTGCACGGCCCTGACTCATTGAACGGACATCAGTAGCATAACCAAACATTTCTGCCAGCGGTACTTCAGCTCGGATAACTTTTCCTGCTGGAGAATCTTCCATGCCCTGAACAATACCACGGCGTCTGTTCAGGTCGCCCATCACATCACCCATGTAATCTTCAGGTGTCACCACTTCTACTTTCATCATGGGTTCAAGTAGTACTGGATCAGCCTGCAGTACCCCCTTTTTAACACCCATAGATGCCGCAACTTTAAACGCCATTTCATTGGAGTCAACATCATGGAAGGAACCATCATAGAGTGTTGCTTTCATATCAATCAACGGATATCCGGCTAACACACCATTTTTCATCTGTTCTTCAATACCTTTGTTAATAGCGCCAAAGTATTCTTTAGGTACTGCACCACCCACAATTTTTTCTTCAAATTCGTAACCCGCACCACGTTCAAGAGGTTCAAGTTTCAGCCAGACGTGACCATATTGTCCACGACCGCCTGATTGACGTACAAACTTGCCTTCCACTTCAACAGTCTTACGAATGGCTTCACGGTAAGCTACCTGTGGTTTACCTACGTTGGCTTCCACACTAAACTCACGTCGTAGACGATCAACAATGATATCCAGGTGCAATTCACCCATTCCTGAAATAATAGTCTGTCCGGTTTCTTCGTCAGTCTGTACGCGGAAAGATGGATCTTCCTGCGCCAGCTTACCTAAAGCAATACCCATTTTTTCCTGATCGGGTTTTGTTTTTGGCTCAACCGCAACCGAGATTACAGGTTCGGGGAATTCCATTCTTTCCAGTACAATTGGATCCTTTGGATCACAGAAAGTATCGCCTGTGGTAATATCTTTTAAACCCACTGTTGCAGCAATATCGCCCGCAAATACTTCTTTGAGTTCTTCACGGCTATTGGAATGCATCTGCACCATTCGGCCCACACGCTCTTTTTTGCCTTTAGTGGAATTCAGGAAACTGTCACCTGAGCGGAAAACACCCGAGTAAACGCGGAAGAAAGTTAAAGTACCTACAAACGGATCGGTTGCAATTTTAAAACCTAATGCAGCAAAAGGCTCGTCATCAGACGATTTTCGTACACCTTCAGTTCCATCGGGAAGCTCACCGATAATGGGTTTAACTTCAGTAGGAGCTGGCATATATTCAATAACGCCGTCCAACATCGCCTGAACACCTTTGTTTTTGAATGCAGATCCACAAAAAGCAGGAACAATTTCGCCTGCCAGAGTACGAATTCGAATACCTTTTTTGATTTCATCTTCGCTTAGTTCGGCTTCATCAAGGTATTTTTCCATGAGTTCATCATCTGCTTCCGCGGCAGCTTCAACCATATGTTCACGCCATTCTTCGGCTAGATCCTGAAGCTCTGCTGGAATATCGGCCAACTCGTAGGTCATGCCTTTATCGTCTTCGTTCCAGTAAATAGCTTTCATTTTAACAAGGTCGATAACCCCTTTGAATTCTTCTTCAGCACCAATAGCCAATTGTAGCGGTACCGGATTAGCACCTAAACGATCTTTAATCTGAGCAATAACCCGTAAAAAATCAGCACCTGCTCGATCCATTTTGTTAACAAAAACCATACGTGGAACTTCGTATTTATTAGCCTGACGCCAAACCGTCTCAGACTGAGGTTCTACACCGGAAGAACCGCAAAATACCACCACTGCACCATCAAGAACACGTAATGATCTTTCTACTTCAATAGTAAAATCAACGTGTCCCGGTGTGTCAATAATGTTAATTCGGTGCTTTTTAAATTGTTGATCCATACCAGACCAGAACGTAGTAGTCGCTGCGGAAGTAATAGTAATACCACGCTCCTGCTCCTGTTCCATCCAGTCCATGGTAGCAGCACCATCATGGACTTCACCAATCTTGTGAGAAAGGCCGGTATAAAACAGAATTCTTTCTGTGGTGGTGGTTTTGCCCGCATCTACGTGGGCAACAATACCGATATTTCGGTAAAGATTAATAGGGGTTGTACGTGCCACGATTTATTCCTCAAATAATATTGTTGCAACTTACCAGCGATAATGCGAAAAGGCTTTATTAGCTTCAGCCATTCTGTGCACATCTTCTTTCTTTTTCACAGCGGAACCGCGGCTTTCAAGTGCATCTAATAATTCACCTGCAAGGCGTTGACGCATGGATTTTTCATTACGCTTACGTGCACCTTCGGTTAACCAACGCATGGCTAGTGCCGTTTGTCTGGCCGGCCGTACTTCAACAGGTACCTGGTAGGTTGAACCACCTACACGACGGGATTTAACTTCGACCATAGGACGAATTTTATCCAGTGCCAGTTCAAAAACTTCCAGCGCTTGCTGATCTTTATTTTTTTCACTGACGATATCCAGGGCACCATAGACGATCTTTTCAGCCGTTGATTTTTTACCATCAACCATGACAACATTAATGAATTTAGCCAGTAATTGACTCTTAAATTTTGGATCAGGCAAAACTTCGCGTTTTGCGACAACTCTTCTTCTTGGCATTTTCTGTTTCCTATGTGAACCTTCAGGTTTTCCTGAGATTTAACTCAGCCTTACTCACAGGTGTGGGTGAGGCGGGATTTATTTTGGCCGCTTGGTTCCATATTTGGAGCGACTTTGTTTACGATCAGCAACACCGGAAGTATCCAGAGCACCACGGATCGTGTGATAACGAACACCAGGCAAATCTTTTACACGACCACCACGGATTAAAATCACCGAGTGCTCCTGTAAATTATGCCCTTCACCACCAATATAGGAAGTGACTTCATAACCACTGGTTAAACGAACACGGGCCACTTTACGTAAAGCTGAGTTCGGCTTTTTAGGTGTAGTTGTATAAACACGTGTACACACACCACGTCGTTGAGGACAGGCCTCAAGCGCTGGTACATTACTTTTTACAACTTCCTTTTTGCGTCCTTTACGGACTAACTGGTTAATCGTAGCCATTGGCTAACTTACCCTCATTTTCAAGTTAATTAATTCCCACACCCTTTCATCAAAACCAGGATTTTCACCTTGGCTCGAATTCAGGGGTGCGGCATTGTAAATAGGTAAAAAGCTGGTGTCAAGATCCTTTTAAAATCTCGATACCGGCTTTCATACCATGAGAAAGAATTATTCGGAAGAATTCAATTCTTCTCTCAGTGCTTTTTCAGCATCCTGTGCACTTAAAGTAGCCGTCTCTTCTTCTTCAATTTTAGCTTCCTGCCTTTCCTTGTGATAAGAAAGACCTGTTCCTGCCGGTACTAATCGACCCACAATCACGTTTTCTTTCAGACCTCTAAGAACATCCCTTCGACCGCTAACCGCCGCTTCAGTCAGTACGCGAGTAGTTTCCTGGAATGAAGCTGCAGAAATAAAGGATTCTGTAGCCAGAGAAGCTTTAGTGATACCCATTAAGATTCTTTCAAACTTGATAGGTTCTTTGCCATCTGCGATTAATTTATCGTTTTCGTTAAGTAAACGAACGTATTCCATCTGATCACCCTTGAGTAATCGAGAATCGCCTGGATTGGTAATCAGACATTTTTTCAGCATCTGACGCACAATAACTTCAATGTGTTTATCATTAATTTTTACACCCTGTAGTCGATATACTTCCTGTACTTCATTAATAATATAGTTAGCCAGTGCAGTAACACCTTTCAGTCGTAAGATATCATGGGGGTTATCGGAACCTTCACAAACCACTTCACCTTTGGCAATAGTTTCGCCTTCAAACACGCCAATGGAACGCCATTTGGGGATAAGTACTTCATAATGATCGCCTTCAGGCGGTGTAATCACCAGTCGGTTTTTACCTTTGGTTTCTTTACCAAAGCTCACCACACCTGAAATTTCCGCCAAAATAGCTGAATCTTTGGGTTTTCTGGCTTCAAAAAGATCGGCTACTCTTGGTAGACCACCGGTAATATCACGAGTTTTAGAGGTTTCCTGTGGAATACGTGCTAACGCATCGCCCACGTTTACCTTAGCTCCATCTTCAAGATCGGTCATGGCATTCACGGGTAAATGATATTGGGCTAACATGTCGGTACCCGCAATCTTTAATGGCTTACCCTTTTTATCAACCAGTCTCATGGTGGCTTTTAAATCTGTTGCTTTAGCCGAGCGTTGCCCACCATCAGTAATTACCATAGATGATAATCCGGTGAGTTCATCGGTTTGTCTGTCCATATTGACGCCTTCAATGATGTCAACTAATTCAACAAAACCTGCAACTTCAGTAATAATAGGATGTGTATGGGGGTCCCAGTTGGCAACAATATCACCCGCTTTGACGGCACCTTCATCCTTTACCGTTAAAATGGCTCCATAAGGAATTTTATAGAGCTCTTTTTCACGGCCATGTTCGTCAATTACAGAAAGTTCACCGGAACGAGAAACTGCTACCCATTGTCCCAGCTTCTTACGTCCTTCGGTTTTTTCAACCAGTTTGATATTTGAGAGCTTCACCGTACCAGTAGTTTTTACCTGGATATTACTGTCCGCACTCTGTCTGGAAGCTGCTCCACCAATATGGAAAGTTCTCATGGTCAGCTGTGTTCCCGGTTCACCAATAGACTGAGCAGCAATAACACCCACTGCTTCGCCGTCGTTTACCAGATGTCCACGTGCCAGATCACGACCATAACAGTTAGAACAAACACCTTTTCGAGTAGCACAGGTAATCACTGAACGTACAACGATCTGATCGACGCTGTTATCATCAAGTATCTGTACCCACTTTTCATCTAATAAGGTTCCGGCAGGAGCCAACACATCATCTGTACCGGGAATATGAACGTCCTGAGCCACCACTCGGCCCAGTACACGTTCACGTAGTGGCTCAACTACGTCGCCACCTTCAATTAATGGTTTCATTACCAGGCCGTTATCAGTACCACAATCCAGGGTAGTAATAACCAGATCCTGTCCTACATCAACCAGACGACGAGTCAGATAACCGGAGTTAGCTGTTTTCAGTGCAGTATCAGCCAGACCTTTACGTGCACCGTGAGTCGAAATAAAGTACTGAAGTACGCTTAATCCTTCACGGAAATTTGCGGTAATGGGTGTTTCGATAATTGAACCATCAGGCTTGGCCATCAAACCCCGCATACCAGCTAATTGTCTGATCTGAGCAGCAGAACCCCGCGCACCGGAATCTGCCATCATGTAAATCGAATTAAATGACGCCTGCTCTTCTTCTTTTCCTTCGCTGTCAATAACGGTTTCATTCGAAAGGTTATCCATCATCGCCTTGGCAACCAGCTCATTAGTTCTTGACCAGATATCGATAACTTTGTTATATCGCTCGCCCTGTGTTACCAGACCGGAATTGTATTGATCTTCGATTTCCTGAACTTCAACTTCTGCCTGTGCCACAATCTCGGCCTTATTCGTTGGAATTTCCATATCGATTAAGCCCACAGATGTACCTGAACGCATAGCATAATGGAAACCGGTATACATTAACTGATCCGCAAATACCGCAGTAGCTTTCAGGCCTAATCGGCGGTAACAGCTATCAATAACACCGGATACCGTTTTCTTGGTCATAATTTTGTTGATGGTAGAAAAGGGTAAACCTTTGGGTAGAATATCATGTAACAAAGCA